>JBBSHP010000259.1:0-6686 GCA_038232555.1 Bryobacterales bacterium | reverse complement strand
CACGTTCGGGTTCCCGCTGTTCCATCCTCCATCGCGATCCCTCCGCGCCAGGAGCATCTCCTCGCCTTCTCGAATGCGCCAATGCATGTCCGGGGTCCGATAAGGAGGTGGAACTTTCTTCAGGGCCAGGAGAGCGTGGGCCGTTGGCTCCACCCAGGACGCATTCCCGGGGCGCCAGGGCCACGCTTTGTGGGTGACATTGACATCACTTGAAAGAAAATGAAAATACGAGGCCGCACGCATCGCAAAGCTGGATTCCGCACCGGCGGTCCGCAGCAGCCAGTGCAGGGCCATCCGGAACTGATGATCATATACCTGCCGGACGCAACAGATCGTCAGCGCCAGGGCTGTGACCCAGGTCGCCGATTCCACCTGTGCCGCCGGCCTCCAACCGCCATCGGGTAACTGCCAGCCTCCGATCAGATTCCAGGCACGCGTTACCGGCGCGGCGCTATTGACGGCGCCATGCAGGGCAAGCAGGGCGTATGCCGTCGGCTCCAGCCAGGATGCCCTGCCGGGGAAGTAGCCCCACCCTCCGTCTGCGTTCTGCGCCCGCAGCAGAAACTCCAGCCGGGATTCCAAATAAGGCGCTGCCACTTACACTCCTTATCGGCCATTGCAGCGCCTCTCTTTAGCTGTATGATTTTAGCTGTCATGCGAGACTGAGGAATGCAGCCCCACCCGCTCCATGACGACCTCTCTCGATAAGAGCAAGATCAAAATCCTGCTGCTGGAAGGCATTCACCCCACGGCTGTGGAAGCGTTCCGCGCCGATGGCTATACGGGTATCGAGTATCACCCCAAGTCGCTGTCCGAACCGGCTCTGATCGATTCCATCCGCGATGCTTACTTTGTGGGCATCCGCTCTGCCACGGAGTTGACCGGGGCCGTGCTCGATCAGGCTCCGCGGCTGACCGGCATCGGATGTTTCTGTATCGGGACCAATCAAGTGGATCTCGAAACAGCGCAACTGCGGGGCATCCCGGTGTTCAATGCGCCGTTTTCAAATACCCGTAGCGTGGCCGAATTGGTACTGGCGGAAATCATCCTTTTGATGCGCGGAATTCCAGAGCGGAACGCCAGTGCCCATCGCGGCGGGTGGGTGAAGACGGCCACGGGTTCGCGCGAGGCCCGCGGCAAAGTGTTGGGGATTGTGGGCTACGGCCACATCGGCACGCAGGTCGGTTTGCTGGCGGAATCGCTGGGAATGCAGGTTTTCTTCTACGATACCGAGACCAAGCTTGCGCTAGGAAATGCGCGGCCGGTAAACTCTTTGGACGGCTTGCTGGAGATCGCAGACGTGGTCACTTTACACGTGCCCGAAACGCCGCTGACGGCCGGGATGATCACAGCCGAGCGCCTGGCTCGCATGAAAGAAGGTGCCCGGCTGATCAACGCGTCGCGCGGAACTGTGGTGGATATTGACGCACTGGTGCAGGCGCTGAACTCCAAGCACTTGTCCGGCGCGGCCATCGATGTTTTTCCGTCCGAGCCGAAGACCGCGGCGGATGAGTTTATCTCGCCCTTGCGCGGCCTGGATAATGTGCTGCTGACGCCTCATGTAGGGGGCAGTACGGAGGAGGCTCAGCAGAATATCGGCGTCGAAGTGGCCGAGAAACTGATCAAGTACAGCAACAATGGCTCCACGCTGTCGGCGGTGAATTTTCCGGAAGTGTCTCTGCCGAAGCATCCCGGCAAGCACCGCCTGCTGCACATTCACCGGAATCAGCCCGGCGTGCTGTCGGCGATCAATGCGATCTTCTCGGAACAACGGATTAACATCACCGGTGAGTATCTGCAGACCAATGCCAGGATCGGCTATGTGGTGATCGATGTGGAAACCGACGAGCGGGCCGAGGCTTTGGAATTGAAGCACCGGCTGGACGAGGTGAACGGGACGCTGCGGACGCGCATTTTGTACTAGGGGCGGGGACTCTGCAAGGCTATTCAAGATGCCGTCGCACCCCACGTATGGATTTCGTTCCAGCTGGTTATTTCGTTCTTATAACTTGGCGATTAAGTAAGGGGACAAGGTCGCGAGTAAAATCGGTGCTTGCGAGCCGCCGCTTCAGGCGCCGAGCTTGCTCCACCAGCTCACCATCAGCTCCCCATAGAAGGCCACTCCGATTGCCGCAGCGCCCAGGAACGAGCCGAACGGGAGCTCATAGCTGGCTGCATCCTGCTTTGTAAATAGAATGTAAGCCAGCCCCAGCACCGCCCCGGCAGTAGAACCGATAATTAACGTGGCCAGCACGCCTTGCAGCCCGAGAAAGGCCCCGATCAGGGCGATCATTTTGATGTCGCCGAACCCCAGGCCCTCGCGGTGGCGCAGTTTCTGGTAGATGGTTCCGATCAGCCACAGCATGCCGCTGGTGAACAGGGCGGCAAACGCGGCATCGAGCACGGACAAGGCCCGTGCATTTTGCAGATCGGGCAGGAGAACCCGCCAAAGTCCGCCGCCGGATGGCAGGATGGCCGCCAGGATCAAGCCCAGCACCGTACCGCCCAGGGTGAACTCGTCGGGCAAGATGCGCTCTTCGATATCGGAGAAGATCAACTCAATCATGATGGCGCAGAAGAGGCACAGTTTGGCCGCGGCTCCGGTGAGGCCCAGAGCCAGCACGGCGGCGAAGAAGAGCGCGCTGGTGAGCAGTTCAACCACTGGATAGCGGGCTGGGATGCGTGCGCGGCAGTTCCGGCAGACGCCGCGTAGCAGCCCGTAACTGAGGATCGGGATATTGTCGAACCAAGCGATGGGACGCTCGCAGGCTGGACAAAAAGAGCGCGGGGCCACCACCGACAAATCGCGCGGCAAGCGGTAGATGCAGACGTTGAGGAAGCTGCCGATAAGCAGCCCGAACAATCCGGCCAGGAGCGCTTCTAGCAAGCCAGCATCCTTAAGAGAGCACCGTTACCGCAGCACTTTCTCATACGTTCGGACGGTGCCCTCCAGCATGTGCGCCACGGTGAAGCGGCTCTCCACCGCTGCCCGGCCGTTGCGACCCAAGCGCGTCGCGAGCCCCTGGTCCTGTTGCAACAGGCGCATTCTCTCAGCGATCGCGGCAGGGTCATTGGTAGTGAGCAATCCCGTCACCCCGGGTTGGACGATTTCAGGGAGTCCGCCGGTGTCGCTGGCCAGGACGGGCACACCGTACGACATGGCGAGCAGCGCTGCCGAGCCGAGTCCTTCCAACTTCGTAATATAGACGAACAGCGACGCTTGCCGCAGACCGCGCTGCAGGTCTCGCGAGAAATGGATGGGAATGCCAGCCAGCCGGGAGGCCTGCTCGACGATCGCTTTGCCTTTACCCGGATCGTCGGAGTCGAGCGAAATCACAGGCCCGGACAGAGAACCCGGATCAGGGAGATGAACGCCGTCGTAGACCAGGGAGACTTTGGAAGCGGGAACTCCGGCCTCCACCAGCAGGTTCTGCACATACCGCGACACCGCCACAAATTGGGACGGCCGCCGGTACTTCAGCCAGGACCAGGGCGTGCGCTTGAGGGGGAACGCTACGCGCCGGGACACGACCAGCGGACGGCGCGACAGGAGTCCGAGTGTGTGGCCACGACCGTCGTGCGCATGCAACAAGTCAAACCGACCAGCAGCGCTGAGAAAAGCTTGCAAGGACCAGGCCCGTGCGTCACATCCCGCGGCTTGCGCAGCAACCAGTAAAGGAGACCCGGCGGGAGCGAGCAGACGGCATTCAACTCCGCGCAGCGCCAGGCCCTGCAGCAGATAAAGAACCTGCCACTGTCCCCCGCGCATGGCCCGGCCGGTGTCGATGTGAAGTACGCGCAGCTTTCCGATTATCGCCTTTTACCCGGATCAGCCGTTATTGAACGGCCAGTGTTACGCCTGCCTGGCTGGTCACCTTCCCGATCGTGAGGATAACGGGTAGATTGCCGGGGGGCAAAAAGCCAGCAGGGACGCGGGCGTTGATCTGCATCAATCCGGCAAACCCTGGCGCCGGCCCGGCATACAGCAGCGCCGCAGTGTAACCGCCAATCGTGAGCGCTACATTGGTGTTGTTCTGTCCATCTCCGGTGGCATACAGCGTCACCACCGATCCGCGCAGCGCAGGATTCAATGCGGAGTTATAAGTGCCATCCTCGTTTGTCGCGGCAATCGGGCCGGCGCCTCGCGCGAGTGTGAAGAGTCCGGGCGCTGCGTTCACAATCGAAATGGTAAGGTTTGCGATAGGCACACCTTGCGAGCTGATCACAACCGCTGCATCCACGCCGGGGGTGACGGTATACGGCACCTGGCAATTAATCTGTGTATCACCCACATAAAAGATCGTGGCCGGTTTTCCATCGAACAGCACCTGGGTCTGCGGCGAATCGAAACCCATGCCGAAGATGGTGATAATTTCGCCGCTCGCGACGGGGCCGGCTGCCATGGATGCCGCGTTCACAACAGCAACCTGCAAATCAGCTGCCATGATCGGCGCGGAGGCATTGGGGGTCAAGGCTCGGATGCGATTGTTTCCCGTGTCGGCCACCCACACGGTTCCAGATACATCGGTAGTCAAGCCCATCGGGGCATTCAGTTGCGCCAAGGAGGCAGGTCCTCCATCCCCTGAGAAGCCCGCTGCTCCCGCTCCCGCTATGGTGAACAGTTGTCCCGCCGCCGTGAACGCGCGGATGCGATTGCTTCCGGTTTCCGCAATCAGCAGTCCGCCGTCGCCGGTGACGGCCACCCCCCGCGGATTGTTCAAGTTGTCCACCACCGTTGAAAATCCTAAGCCTGGGCTCCACTTTGAAATACGGCTGCTCTCGGCGATATAGAGGATACCGCCGGGGCCGATGGCGAGGGCTGAGGGCTTCAGCGCGTCGGTAACCGGCAGCAGCCCGGCACTCGATCCAGCGAGGATGCGATTGGCGCCGGTCTCCGCAACATACAAAGTATCGGCCGAGTTGATGGCAATACACTCCGGGTCGTTTAGTTGATCGGCAACGGTGAAAATTAAGCCACCCGGGGTGATCTTGCGCACGCGGTTGTTTCCGGCGTCGGCAATATAAAGATTGCGCGATGAATCCAGCGCCAGGCAACGCGGCGCGTTTAATTGAGCCAGCGTTGCGAGCGAGCCATCCCCCTTGTTTCCGGCCTCACCTGTGCCGGCGTAGGTAGTAATCATACCGGCCATGTTGATTTTTCGGATGCGATTGTTTCCCGTGTCGCTGATATAAAAGTTTCCGAGATCGTCCTGAACAATCGCGCCGGGGGATTGAACCCTGGCCGCCGCTGCCGGCCCGCCATCGCCGCCGTAAAAAACCGAAGCGCCGCTGCCTGCAATGGTGCTGAGTGTCCCGCTGGCGGCTATTTTTCGGACCTGCTGTCCACTGGTGAAGAACAGATTCCCACCTGCGTCAACCGCGACATCCTTGGCCACAACTCCTGCTGCGAGCGAGCGCACTGTGGTGCCAAAGTAGGTAGGCGCGGCCACATACAGAGTGCCCACTGTGCTCATGGACAGGCCCGTGGGACCCGGGACCAGGTAGACCGTGCTAATCACATCGCGAAGGACTTTCCGGACGCGATTGTTACGGCTGTCGGCAATGTAGACCGTCCCGCTTGCGTCCGTCGCCAGACCGGCGGGCGAGGAAAGCTGGGCAAGTTTCGCGGAGCCGCCATCACCGGAAGAACCCGTTTTACCAGTGCCGGCCACAACAGATAAGATTCCAAGAGGCGAAACCCGAAAAACCTGCTGCGCCGAGAAATCCGAGATGTAGAGGTTGCCATTCAGATCCACCGCAACATTGCGGGGAGCCGACAGCTTGGCGTCCGTGGCGAATCCGGTATCGGCGAACGTGGCGGGACTGTTGGAGCCGCCTCCGGCCACAGTAGTGATTTGTCCTTGTGGATCCAGCCTTCGCACACGGCTGTTGCCGAGGTCAGCGATGAAGAGATTGCCGCTGCGATCGACGGCAATGCCATAAGGGTGGTTGAGTTGGGCTGCGGTGCCCGGACCCGCGTCACCGCTGAATCCTGCATTGCCAGTGCCGGCCACGGTTTGGATCAGGCCGGTTGCGGAGATCTTGCGGACGCGGTTGTCGCCGGCATCTGCAACATAGATGTTTCCCGCGCTGTCTACCGCAACCCCCTCGGGCTGATTGAGCAAGGCCGAAGTGGCGGGCCCGCCATCGCCCAAAAGAGAGCTTCCGGCGAAAGTCTGGATTACGTAAGCCGGCGGAGTATCCGCCAGGAGGAATAGAGGGAGAGAGCAGCAGAGGATTCGGAATACCACGATAAGACCTCAGAGGATGAGAGTGCTTTACCTTATAGGAAACTCTCAACGCGGGTCGAAAAGAACCCCATGTGGATGGCGCGTGGGGTAATTCGACCGGTTTTATGGATGGCATTTATGGCAATCGTTTTCGTCGTGGGCGTTCATGCCCAGCCTCCACTACGAATAAAAACTCGCACGCACGACGTGATGGAGCGGGCTGGAACCGAACTGCGTAATCGCGGCGATCACGCGACCAAACGCCGCAATGCTGGCCGCCGCCATTGGGTGATTCAGTTCCCAGCCTCGCCGGAACCCGCACAGCTAAAAGAGTTGAGGAGGCGCGGCGTCCACATATTGGGATATGTGCCGGATTTTGGCTTGTCGATCTCGTCAGCGGACTCTACAGATTTAGAAGGCTTAGGGATGAGCTCGGTTGGTACTGTGTCGGCGTAT
>JBBSHP010000258.1:0-6688 GCA_038232555.1 Bryobacterales bacterium | reverse complement strand
TCGAGCGATTCGCGCCGATACCTTGCGAAGCCTGAACATGCAGGACCGGAATTACGGTTGGACCCTGGAAATGCAGGTCAAAGCGGTTTGCCGCGGCTTGCGGATCCTGGAGGTCCCGGTCCGCTACCGGGTGCGCGCCGCCGGTGAGAATAAGGTCTCGGGAAACTGGTGGGTTAGCGTCAAGGCCGGATTGAAGATGATTGCGGTGTTGCTCCGGCTGCGCCTCAGTCTGTGACCGTTACCGGGTCCGTTGAGAAGCGGACGTACGGAAAGAGTTCCGGGATATGGGAATCGTAGTGGCCGTGGCGGTTCCAGGTCCAGCCTGCTCCGGGAGGTATGGCACGACCGCTCCTGTCTAACTGCTGAAAACGGGAACAATCGATCCGCCATACATCACCCTCGAGCGGTGGCAATTGACGTCCGTCGCTTAACGGGCCCAAACCGGCCCAGGGGAACGCGAGTTCCACCGTCCATCCATCCAGGCCGTCCACACTTCGACCCACCTGCACCGCATGCCGCAGACCGGGAAAATCCCAATCGAGAAAACCCCAGCGTGGGCCGCGGGCGTGCAGATGTCCGCCCACACCTGATCGCGTCAAGGTCCTTTGACGAAAAGGATCGAACTCCGGAACATCGTTATAAGGACTGCCCGGCCGCAACGCATCTTTCCAAATCCAGAACACTTCATAGATCGTGTTCAGTGAGTTGATCTCGAACTCATAGTAGGCGTCCGGGCCCGCGATGAATACTTCCAGATCGTTGTCCTCATAAATGCGCGAATCACGTTCCGTAAAGGTGGCAGAGACGTTCGGCTCCTCGGCGGTGAAGCCGAAGTAGAGATAGGAATCATCCCACAGGAGCGCGACGTGCGTGTCGTACCACGCCGGATCGCCGGTAACGATGTCTACAAAGCGGCTGGACTTTGGAGCAGCCAGCCAACTGGGCTCATCCAGGCGGCCGTCGATGACGAGAGGCCCGGCCGCTCGATTACAGGTGTAGCGTGCCGGTTGCGGCGGATCGGGAGACAAGGATCAGCTTAGCAGCGATGAGATAATGAGCTTTGGACGGCTCCGGGACACTAGACGAATTGATCGGACGAGCGCGCCACCGGCACGTGTTCCAGCACCTGATCCGGCACGTTGCCTTGGCCGGGGCGCTGGTGTTCGGGTGCGTGATCCTGGTTCTGTTACTCGGCACTTACATCCTGAATCCGTATTGGTTGGTGCTGGTGTTTTGCGTGAGTCTGGGGCTGAGCTGGTACAGGTCACGCAAGCAGTTGTTGTCACGCTATCAGGTGGCCCAGGCGCTGGACCGGAGGCTCAATCTCAACGACTCTCTTTCAACTGCGATTCACTTCAAAGACATTGCCGGTGGAACTCGCATACCCGGCAGCATCGTCGAGAGTCAGCGCACTTTGGCCGAGCAACAGGCACGCTCGGCCGACCTGCGCGCCGCTTTGCCATTGGTTGCTCCCAAAACCGTTTACACGAGTGCGTTCCTGGGCGTGCTGGCGGTCGCAATTTTCGGTGTGCGATACGGAGTCACACACAGTCTCGATCTACGCCCCGCGTTAGTGACGATGCCGTTCAGCGGATCCCTGGGACCCGATGAGATCGCCGCCAACAAGAAAAAGGCTGGGCAGAAGCCGGGCCGGAAGACCTCCCAGGAGGACGCGCTTTCTTACGATCCGTGGGAATCCAAGGTGCTCGATCAAACCGGCGCGCCTGATTCGGCTCTGAACACCATCGAGACGCCGGACGTGAATGGTGCGGCGGCGGAATCCCCAGCGAACGCCAAGGCGAACAATACTCCAGCCCCGGATGGCGGCCAGGAGCCGGGCGAATCGTCGGAAAACGGGGAACGATCAGCTTCCGGAAAAGACCAGCCGGGGAGCGACATGTCTGCTCCTGATCAAGATGGCGGAGCGAAATCCGGGAAGCAGTCGGCCGCGCAGGATAACCAGAACGGAAGCAATCCCGGCGAAAACTCGAGCCTGTCTGAAAAGATGCGCGATGCACTCGCGAATCTGATGTCCAAGTTGAAGATGAATCAGAAGCCGGGAGAAGGGAAACCGGGTTCTCAGCAGGGCCAGAACGGGGCGCAATCCGCCAAGCAGCAAGGCAAGGACGAGAAGGGCTCGCAGACGCCGGGAAAGCCGCAGGCGGACGGAATGTCCAGCCCCGACGCGCAAGGCGACCAGGAAGGCCAGAGTTCCGACAAGGCCCAGTCGGCGCAGAATAAGAGCGCCAAGGGCAGCGATAAACCGCAATCGCAGGACGGTAAAAGCGGGATCGGTAAGCAGGATGGGGATAAATCGGCGCGCGAAGCGGAACAGCTCGCCGCCATGGGAAAGATCAGCGAGATCATCGGGAAGCGCTCTGCAACCATGACGGGCGAGGTGATGGTGGAGGTGGCTTCCGGCAAGCAGCAGTTGAAGACGCAATACTCGCAGAAACGCGCGGCCCACACGGAAGCCGGAGGCGAAATCAACCGCGATGAAGTGCCGCTCGCGTATCAGCACTACGTGCAGCAGTATTTTGAAGAGATCCGCAAGACGCCCGCTCCGGCCAAGCCGAAAAAGCCCGCAGGGCTGTAGCGCTACTTCTTGTCTTTGTTTTGCGCGATGGATTGCGCAAAGAAGTTGACTACCTTGGAATCGTTCCGGGCAACCTCATAGTAGGCGGCGCGCAGCAACTGGTCCTTGCGATTCAGCAGGGTCTCGCGGATATTCTGCTGGACCCGGGGGTCGCTCAACTCGCGCTGCCCCGCGGCCTCTTTGGTAATCACTTTAAGGATGCGAAAACCCTCCGCGCTATGAATCACTGGCGTGACCTGGCCGGGCGCCATGGCCATTACCGCTTTACGGAGTTCCGGGTTCGCTTTCTCCAGGGCAGACTCGGGAACAAAACCGAGATCGCCGCCATTCGGCGCAGAATTCGGATCCTCGGAGAAGTTCTGAGCCAACATGGCGAAGTCTTCGCTCTGTTTCAGTCGCGCCACAATCATTTCCATTTTCTTCTTCGCTTGCTCTTCGTTCTGTGCCTTATCGTTTTTCAGGTTGCGCACATTGGGATCGGGCACGCCGGTTACCAGGATCTGCGCCATATGGACCTGGGGCTCAGGGAAGTTGAAGCTGCTGCGATTGCTGTTGTAGAAGTCGGTCACATCCTTGTCGGAAATGGAGATGTGAGACGTAATCTCTTTGTTGAACAGCTTTTCGTTGCTGAGGTTCTGACGCAGCTGCGATTTCAGATCGACCGCGGTCATCTTGCGCGCGGCGAGCTGCTTCTGAAACTCTTCCTCCGTAAAGGGAGCCCGCAACTCGGTAAACTTTGCCTCCACGTCGTTGTCGGTGGCCATCAGGCCGAGCTTTTCGGCGCGCTGCTGCATGATCTTGTTATCGATCAGCGTCCTTAGAATCTCCAGCTTCTGGATCAGCATCTGATCGTCGCTGGCATGATCCGCGGAAGACATAAACTGGGATTGATACTGTTTGTCTAGATCGGAATAGGTGATCACTCGACCGTTCACGGTTGCAGCCGCATTATCTGAAACCGCACGTTTGCAAGCGATTACGGCTATCGATCCAAGGACAAGTGCAGCCAGAAGCACGAGGCGCATCATTTGTGTGTACCTTCATTCTGGCAGATGAGCGCGGCTTTCGCATTCCTGGCCCGGCCTGTTATCTTGTTGGTTGCGCAAGCAACTGTTGCTGGTCAGCGTGCTGGTTCTGTGTCTGCGGTTGCCGTTCCTCAACCAGGCCATTCAAGGGGACGACGTCAATTATCTTTATGGCGCTGAGCACGCGCAGATCGATCCGCTGCATCCCAATCATGCGCGCTACGCGTTTCTTGGGCAGGTGGTGGACATGCGAGGGCATCCGCATCCTCCTCTGAATGCATGGGTGTTGGCAGCGCTCATCGCGATCCTTCACGATGTGCGGGAGGTGCCCTTTCACACCGCCTATATCGCTTTCTCGTTCATTGCAGCGATAAGCGCCCTGTGGTTGGCCAGAAGATTCACACCCCACCCGCTAGCGGCCACGGTGTTGTTTCTGGTCACTCCGGCATTCGTCGTCAATGGAAATTCGCTCGAATCCGACCTGCCGTTCGTGGCTTTCTGGCTCGCCTCCCTAGCGCTGTATGTCCAAGCGGTAGATCGAAAATCGTTGCGGCTGCTGTGCTGTTCCGGCATGGCTCAAATGTTCGCGGCGCTGTCCGCCTACCAAGCCGTGGTGCTCTTGCCCATCCTGATTTTATACGGCAGAAAGTGGAAGCTGGCGTGGATCGCGGCTCTGATCGCGCCCGCAGTGTTGGGCTTGTGGCAACTCTATGAACGCTCCACCACCGGCGAGCTTCCCGCCTCCGTGCTGGCCGGATACATGCAGTCGTATCAGTTGCAGATCTTCTCGCAAAAACTGAATAACGCGGCGGCCCTCACCGCACATCTAGGTTGGATCTTGTTCCCGCTACTGGCTCTGCCCGCCTTCTGGAAAATTGGCAGACCTGCGCGGGTAGCTTGGTGCCTATTGACAGTGGGTGCGATGTGCGTCGATCCCAACCCGTTGTTCTGGATCTCCGCGTCGATCGGTACGCTGGTGCTCTTGTGGTGTGGTGAAAATTATCGTGACTTCCTGTGTAGTTGGATACTCATGTTCTTCGGCGCGGCGCTCATTGTCTTTTTTGCGGGATCGGCCCGCTACTTATTGCCACTGGTCCTGCCCGTCGCGATTCTTGCGAGCCGTCGCGTGCACCCGCGCTGGCTGTTTGCGGCTGCTGGGCTCGAACTCATCCTCAGCCTGAGTCTGGCGGCCGTCAATTATCAGCACTGGGATGGCTACCGGCAATTCGCGCGCGCGTTAGCTCCACAGATGCAATCCAAGCGGACGTGGATCAACGGCGAATGGGGCATGCGCTTCTACTTCGAACAGCAGGGAGCCTTGCCATTGCTGCGGGATCAGGCTCTGCATGGGGGTGAGATGGTGGCCGCGAGCAGCCTGGCCTATCCGGTTCCGTTCACCGTTGCAGGCGCGGCCCTGGTTCCGGTCGTGCAGCACACCATCACCTCGCGCATTCCGCTCAGGCTGGCTGCGCTCCACAGCCGTTCGGCGTACTCGACCGCGGGTTTAGGATTGCGGCCCTTTGACATCTCCTCTGGACCGATCGATGAGGTGCGCGCAGAGCTAGTAGTGGCCACTCAGCCGAAACGGGAATACCTTCCCATGAATGCGCCCGATGCGGCATTGCATATCGTGAGCGGGATCTATGAACTCGAAGGCGGCAAAACGCGTTGGACAGCGGGCACGGCCGTGCTGCGGCTGAAGAGCCCGGCGCAACCCGAACCGGTGCAGGTTCAGTTCTACATTCCGCCCCAAGCGCCCGGGCGGCAGGTGCGCATTGATGTCGATGGCCTGATGGCCGCCCAGAAAACCTATGGGGGTCCGGGTTCGTATTCACTTACGACGGGACCCGTGGTGCCCTCCGGGCCGAACGCGACCGTGAGCATCACTGTCAACAAGACATTCTCAGTTCCAGGGGATCGTCGCGAGTTGGGAATCATCCTGATCGAGGCTGGTTTCCAGCCCGACAGCAATTCAAAAAACTCGATCCATTAAATTGAAAGAGACCGGGGGCGCGTGCGGCAAGCGCTCGGTTGCGCCATTCCTGCTAAAATAATCAGATTCCATTCAGATCGAGGTAATGATGCTTTTCCGGGCGAACGCGGCGCTGCTCCTCTCGGCCGTTTGTGCTGTTGGCGCCACCAACTCCGAGATTTTCGAAAAACGCATTCAGCCCCTGCTCACCGCAAAATGCGCGTCCTGCCATACCGTTGCCAACCCGGCAGGCGGCTTGAGCGTTACAGGCCTTGACACGGTATTGACGGGCGGCAAACACGGACCGGCGGTGATTCCCGGCGATGCCGGCCACAGCCCGATTATCCAATACCTGCTTGGCGAGAAGACTCCCAAAATGCCGATGGGTGGATCGCTCGCCGAAAGCGAAATCGCGGAGTTGATCGCCGCAATCAACGAGATGAAGCCGTGGACGAAGTCAGCGAAGGCCGCTAATCCCTATACCGAATGGCTGCTCCACAAGCCGGCCGCGCCCGCAGTGCCCGACGTCAAGAATCAGACCTGGGTCGCGAATCCCATCGACGCGTTTTTGCTGCACCGGATGGAAGCCGCGGGACTGGAACCGGCCCCGCCCGCCGACCGTCGTACTCTGCTTCGCCGCGTGTATTTCGATCTGATCGGACTACCGCCTTCTCCCGCCGACGTCCAGGCGTTTATCGACGATCCCGATCCCGCCGCTTACGACAAAATTGTCGCTAAGCTCTTGGACGATCCGCGTTATGGCGAGCGCTGGGGCCGGCACTGGCTCGATCTGGTGCGCTTCGCCGAATCGGATGGTTTCGCCATTGACGGCGAGCGCTCCACCGCATGGCGCTACCGCGATTACGTGATCCGCTCTTTCAATAAAGACAAGCCGTACGATCTCTTCGTCAAGGAACAACTCGCCGGAGACGAGTTGAACGATAAACGTTCGAAGCCGGAAGACCGTTCCGAGCGCCTCATCGCTCTTGGATTTCTGCGCATGGGCACGTGGGAAGCCGACGCCAATTTCAAGACGCAGCTTCGGCAGGATTTTCTCAACGAGGTCACCACGACGACAAGCCAGGCATTCCTCGG
>JBBSHP010000257.1:0-6691 GCA_038232555.1 Bryobacterales bacterium | reverse complement strand
TAGGCTTGGTCTTGAGTTCCTGCGCCGCCGCGATCCAAGGCACCAGCGTGACATGCACGAAGAGCGTGTTCTCGCGGCCGAGCTCGTGGCGCAACTGGCGTATGGCTTCAAGAAACGGCAGCGACTCGATGTCGCCCACGGTTCCGCCAATTTCCACGATAACCACGTCAACATCGGCAGCTACCTTCCGGGCGGCGGTCTTGATCTCATTGGTAACGTGCGGAATCACTTGAACGGTTTTACCGAGATAATCGCCCCTCCGCTCACGCTGAATGATCTGCTCGTAAATCCGCCCTGAAGTAAGGTTGTTGCTTCGCGTCAGCTTGGCGTGGGTGAAACGTTCATAGTGGCCGAGATCCAGGTCCGTTTCCGCGCCATCGTCTGTAACGAAAACCTCACCATGCTGAAACGGGCTAAGCGTTCCCGGATCGACGTTAAGATAAGGATCGAACTTTTGAAGCGTGACTCGCAGTCCACGGCTTTCCAGCAGGCATCCGATCGAGGCAGCCGCTATTCCTTTTCCGAGAGATGAAACGACTCCGCCCGTAACAAAAATATATTTAGACAAGCTACGCTGACCTCGAGATAGAAGCTTCAAAGAGCGACGACACGCGTTCTAGATCCTCTGGAGTGTCCACTCCCAGGGAGTCGTATTCTGTTTCCACTACGCGAATGCGGTACCCATTTTCCAATGCACGTAATTGCTCTAGCCTCTCCAGGGTCTCAAGCGGACCCACCGGGAGATCGGAATACTGCAGCAGGAAATCGCGCCGGTACACGTAGAGACCGACATGTTTGAAATATCCAAAGTGGCTACGAACTCCGGCGCCCTCGCGAATATATGGAATGGGGCATCTTGAGAAGTATAGTGCATCGCCGGCTTGATCCGTAACCACTTTAACGACATTGGGATTCTCAATCTCGCTGCTGAGTTCGATGCGTTTCTTGAGAGTGCCCATGGGCGGCCCGGTTTCGTCAAGCAAAGACAAAACCGCGGCATCGATCGTGGCAGGATCAATTAAAGGCTCGTCACCCTGAATGTTCACAATCAAGTCGGCGTTGTCGGAAGCTGCGATTTCAGCTACCCGATCCGTCCCGGAGGAGTGGTCGGAGCGCGTCATGTTGACCATCGCTCCAAAGCCGCGAGCTGCGTTAAAAATATCCTTGTGGTCGGTTGCAATCACCAGCTTAGTAAGATAGCGAGCCTGCGAAGCACGTTCATACACATGCTGCAGCATGGGCTTACCAGCGATGGTCGCGAGAGCTTTACCGGGGAATCGTGAGGAGGCAAACCGGGCGGGGATCACACCCAGGATTCGCGGCCGCACAATAGATCATAGCACCGAACCCGCGGGCCAGTGTCGATCACCCGGGAGGAGCCCCATTCAGACTTCGGAGCGCTAGTGTGTCACATCAGGGTTGACCAGCGTCGCGCCTGCAGGCATTTCAAATTTAAATTGGTGGTCGTCCACCTGAGGGTTGAACTTCTCCTGGTCGAACCGATACGCCAGCACGGATTTATCCAGCCCGTTCACGATAAGTCTCCGGATCTCAAAGCCGGGTGTGATCAACATCTGAATCCGGTCATAAGGAAGCTTGTCGGATTTAGCGGTCGCGCTGATCAAGTAGTTTTCGGCTTCGGACTGCATGCGGATGTCGCGAAATTCTTTGCCGAAATCGAGCTTGCCCAGAAGAAAAGCGAGGGGCGCGCGCATGTCGTCGGTCTCCTTGAGAGGCATCCGTTCCACACGCTTGGCTTCCGGTGTATAGAGATACACGTTCTTTCCGTCCGAGAGGAACAGCTTCCCTGCCGGCAACGAGTAATCCCATCGCATGCGGCCCGGTTTTCGCAGCAATAGTTGGCCGGTCTCCTGCTGCCGGGGCCGGCCTTGGCCTGTGTAGGTCTCGGTAAATTGAACCTGCAAGGTCCGAGCGTGGTTATAGCGGTTCTCGACACCTTTCAAAACACTTTTGACATCCAGTTCGGCAGCAAACAACGGAACGGTTAACACACACCACAGCGCAATTCGGGTCACATTCACTTGACGCGCCAGAGATTAAGAACGTTCACAGTCAGTGGGCCATTCAATCGCACAACGCTAGACTTGCCAGTATGAGCACTGATCTTGAAATCGCGGCGGTCACGGCCACGTTGCGGATACTCCTCCAGACCGGTATGCGTAGCATCCCCGACCTTGACGACACCGAGGTGACAGCGCTCCATCCCGGCACAGCACGAGGTGCGCTCACATCGAATCAGCTGAACGTGTTTTTATACAGGATCGTGGCCGGCGGGACGCTTGGCAAATTCCCAGCAGGTGCTCCGCCCCTGGCGCTGCAACTCTGTTACCTAATTACCGCCTATGGGCGAGATAACGGCGATGATCTAGAACAGCGTTTATTGAGCCGCGCGATCGGCATCCTGCACGATAACCCGGTACTCACCGCAGGGGAGAGTCAGCGCGCAGAAGGACGGGTTACCTGGCAGCCAATGCCGACGGACGAACTAACGAATCTATGGATCGCGCTCCAGACGCCCTTTCGCCTTTCGGCCGCTTACCAGATTTCGCTGCTGTTAACACGCGGTGAGCAGCCGCGATAACACGTTCCTCCACATCGCTGGTGTATCGGCCTGGCAAACCGTAATAGATCATGGCGTCCTCGGCTTCATAGCCGCCTTCGTGCCAAACGCGAAGGGACGGAATGTAGCTCATGACAACATTTGAATAACCGGCTACAACCAGTGGCTCCTTAGGAAGCTCACGCTTAAGCCGGAGGGCATAATCGACCACAACTTCGCCTCCCAGCGCTACCAGGGTGAAACCGCGTAATCGCACAGCTTGCACCGGGTACGTAACGGACCGGATCGGAGCACCGGCGTCGTAAGCCCGCAACATGGCAGCCGCGCGACGACGGCGAAACACGTCGGAGTTGGACACTTCTTCTTCGAACTGCTTGCGGGAGTGAGTGGCGAGAGGAAGTTGGATGTCGCTATAGGCACTGGACACCGGCCCCCTGACGCGCTGCATGCGGCCGCGCATAGTTTGCTCCACCGCTCCCGCGAGTTCCTGGGCATGTTGAATTACAGCGTCCCGGGTGCTGCGCGGATTCGGATTCTGATCACCCCCGCAGAGCATCAGGAACAGCGCCGTCGCTCCCGGGTGATTTCGTTCTATTTCTGTTTGCGTGAAGCCGGCGTAATCGCCACTCACTTCGTAGAACTCGGCGGTCAGCGTGGTGTTATGGCACGCATAACCGAACAGTACAGCCAACAGAGTTCCGTCCTGGCGCTGCACCCGTAGCACTGGGACGGAATGGTCCACAGGAGCAGGAAACTCTTTGCCTGGATTCGCTTTGCGCAACACCGCCGCACGCCGGTTGATTGCAAAACCCGCCTCACCCTGTCCGTAACCGAGAGTTGCCGGCACGGAGTTCCGGAGGGCCTGGGCCGCTACATCCACGAGCTGGTCCGTCAGCCTTTCAGCGTACGCACGCAAAGGGGCCTGCTGCTCTTCCGTTAAATCCAGCATGATTTCAAGGTTGGGCCAAATGGTGGGACCTGTGTGGGTATGGGAGGAGTTGAAGAGGACTTCCGAGCGCTTCAGACCCAAGCGCTTTTCCATCCTAGTTGCGGCAACGTCAGAGACGTTTGCCGGGAGTCCGATCAGATCCGTCGTGACGATCACCACGCGCCCGCCGTGTCCGTCTTCGATCGCGAGTGCTTTGGCGAATATGTCCGCCATGACAGAGTTGGCCGGATGCGTTCGGAGTGCGTAACCGGTAAGCCAGACCGGCAGCGAGGGCGTAATATTCACGCGCGCAACCCCGGCGCGCATTGCTTCAGCGCCTCGTAAGTCCAGGAGCGCGACAGAGAGCAACAGGATGATTCGAAGGAGTGGCTTGCGATGCATTATGCCATAACAATGTTATTCTGCTCGATAAGTATGCCGCAACAAAAAACACTTGGCTGGGCAGCCACGCTAACCATTGCTACAGTTCCGCTGCTGGTCCGGGCGGGCGAGAACGTCGATCTGGGTATGGTGAATCAGATCAAAACTGAGGCGTTCGACAACTCGAAGGTGATGGACCACATGTTCTACCTGACAGACGTGAATGGCCCCCGCCTGACTGGATCGCCGGGCTATAAAGCGTCCGCTGATTGGGTGGTGAGCCGGATGAAGGAATACGGACTCTCCAACGTCAAACAGGAAAAATGGGGCCCTTTTGGGCGCGGCTGGACCTGCAAACATTACGAGGGCCATATGATTGAGCCCCAGTATTCGTCACTGATCGGATTTCCGCTGGCCTGGACGGCCGGCACCGAGGGCACAATCACCGGCGAGCCGTATATGGCAACCCTTCAGAAGAAGGAAGATTTTGAGAAGTACAAGGGCAAGTTGAAAGGCAAGATCGTTATGTCGATGCCGATGAAGGAATTGACGATTCAAACCGCCGCACAAGGCCATCGCTATTCGGACGAGGAGTTAACTACCGAGGCCCTGGCGCCTGAGCCGGGCCGCCGCGCTTTCGGACCGCGCCCGCAAGCGGGGGTGACCATTCCCACCGACCCCGAAGAGCGGCGGAAAATGATGGAAGATCGCCGCAAATTCCAGGAAAACCTCGCCCAGTTCCTTAAAGACGAAGGCGCGGTTTTGCTGCTGTCCTATGGTTACACCGGTGATGGGGGGACGGTATTCGCTGGAGCCGGTGGCCCGTACGATCCCAAGAAGCCGACCGCACTAGCGTCCGTTGCGCTTACGCCGGAGCACTACAACCGGATCGCCCGTTTGGTGGCTCATAAGATCCCGGTAAAATTGCAGTTCAACATTCAGAATGAATTTTTCAACGACAATCTGGATTCTATGAACGTCGTTGCGGAAATTCCGGGGAATTCGAAGAAAGACGAAATCGTGATGCTGGGGGCGCACTTGGATTCCTGGCACGGCGGCACAGGCGCAACGGACAACGCCGCGGGATCCGCTGTGGTGATGGAAGCGATGCGTATCTTGAAGGCGCTTAACTTGAAGATGGATCGCACCGTAAGAATGGCCCTCTGGAGCGGCGAGGAAGAGGGATTGCTCGGCTCTCGCGCGTATGTGAAAGAGCATTTCGCAGACCCCACGGTTATGAAGCCAACCTCCGAGCACGCCAAGGTGGCAGGCTACTTCAACCTGGATAACGGCACTGGAAAAATTCGAGGCATTTACCTGCAGGGCAACGACATGGTGCGGCCGATCTTCGATGCGTGGATGGCGCCCTTCAAGGATTTCGGCGCAAACACGATTACGATCCGGAACACGGGGGGCACCGACCACCTGTCCTTCGACGCTGTCGGACTGCCCGGCTTTCAGTTTATTCAGGACCCGGTGGAATACAGCACCCGCACCCACCATTCGAATATGGACGTCTACGATCGCATACAGGCGGGTGACCTGATGGAAGCATCCGCAATCATGGCTTCCTTTGTTTACGAAACCGCGGTGCGGCCAGAGAAACTACCGCGCAAGCCGCTGCCCAAAGCGCAACCTCATCGTCCAGGCGACGGAAACGGTCCACCGATGCCGACGGGCCAATAGCGAAGGGCCGTGATGTGCAAACTGCCTTGGGCGATGGTTGTGCTCGCGCCTTTGCTGGCGCAGGAGCGCGTGGATCTTGCGGTGATCAACCGCATTCGGACGGAGGCCTTCGAAAATTCGAAGGTGATGGATCATCTAGCCTACATGACCGACATGTACGGCCCACGCCTGACTGGATCTCCCGAATTCAAGCAGGCGGCCGACTGGGCTTTAAAACGCCTGCAGGAGTATGGTCTGGTCAATGGACATCTGGAGAAGTGGGGCCCCTTCGGCCGAAGCTGGACACTTGAAAAATTCTCCGTCGAAATGTTGGAGCCACGCTACTCACTCCTGTCGGCGTGGCCGCTGGCATGGTCTCCCAGCACCAACGGCACAGTAGCCGGCGAGCCAATCCTGGCGCCCTTTCCGCGATCGTTTGGAAAGAAAGCAGAGGCCGATCTCGAGGCCTTCAAAGAAAAATTCAAAGGCACGCTGCGCGGCAAAATCGTACTGATGTCCGAGCCCATCGCCGATGTCCTCAAGCGGGAGGTCAGTCCCGACTTGCGCCGTTATACAAAAGCGGAACTGACGAAACTCGCGTCGGCGCCGGAACCCGTCGCGAAAGCGGATGTCGATATCGATAATCTAGTGATGCCCGAAGATCCCGAACAGCGTTTTAAGCTGTTCATGACCTTGCCTGAAGAGGCGATCACAAAAATCAGTGAACGCGGCCAGGCACTCAGAAATCAGCGCAACGCGTTCCTGAGGGAAGAAGGCGTCCTCGGGGTGCTGATCGACGACGACCGGGCCCAGCATTCACTCACGTTCTCGGAAAGCGCGGGCTCCTTCAAAGCCAAGGATGCGCTGGCGCCTCCCACCTTCGTCGTCACAGCCGAGCATTACAATCGAATCAGCCGGCTGCTTGAGAAGAAAGCCACGGTGCGCTTGCAGTTGAATCTGCAGGTGAAATCGAGCGATGCGGACGTGGATGCCTACAACGTTGTGGCCGAGATTTCCGGCGGTAGCAAGAAGAACCAGATCGTGATGGTGGGCGCCCACTTCGACTCCTGGCACAGTGGGACGGGAGCGACCGACAATGCTTCGGGAAGCGCGGTGATGATGGAAGTGATCCGAAT
>JBBSHP010000256.1:0-6694 GCA_038232555.1 Bryobacterales bacterium | reverse complement strand
GGACGGCACCTGCGCGTTGCGGAGAAGCTCGCACAACTCGCAAAAGACGGACGCCCTACAATAAGCTGTCCCGTTTTTGCGCTTCCAACCGTCTTACCAGTTCCCCGACTTCCTGCGCGCGCGAGCGGTCCGCAATGAGCAACGCATCCGGCGTATCCACCACGATAAGATTGCTGACGCCCAGCATCGCCACCAGCTTGCCCTGCGCGTCGATATAGTTGCCGGAGCTGTCGATGGTCAGCGATTCCGACCGGCTTACGTTCCCCTCTGCATCTCGCGGCAGCAACTCGTACACCGCGTTCCAACTTCCAACGTCGCTCCAACCGATATCGTCTACGGCAAACCCTGCGATGTCTTTTGCCTTCTCCAGCACAGCGTAATCGATGGAGATATTCTCCGTTAATGGAAAACTCTCCTTCACCCTCAGCTGAAATTGCGGATCCCTGAAGCCGGGCAGAGATGCCAGCAGAGTCGCGGTCTTGGGAAGGAACTCGCGCAGCGCGCCTAGCAGCACGGAGGTTCGCCAGAAGAACATTCCCGCATTCCAATAATAATTGCCGGCCTGAAAGTAGCTCTCGGCGCGTTCCGTGTCCGGCTTCTCATGAAACTTACTTACCAACAAGGGCGCCGGGCGCCCAGCCACGACGTCCTGGGGAAACTCAATGTAGCCGTAGCCCGTTTCCACCCAGCGCGGCTGGATTCCAAGCACCACGATCTTACCCTGACTGGCGGCCTCAAAAGCAGGACGGACAAAATCCAGGTACCGCTCCGGCTTCGCGATCAAGTGATCCGCAGGGAACACGCCCATCACCGAATCGGGGTCGAGAGATTGCAGTATCTCAGCAGCCAGCCCAATCGCAGGAGCGGTATTGCGTTGTGCCGGCTCAGCCAGAATCCGTTCCCGGGGGACCTCCGGAAGCTGCCGGACGATCTCGTCCCGGAGATGCTCATTGGTGAGAATCCAAATCTTCTCAGGCGGCAACACCGGCCGCAAGCGGTCCACGGTCTCTTGAATTAACGAACGCTCGCCCGTGAATTGCAAGACCTGTTTAGCATGGGTGCGCCGGCTGCGCGGCCAAAAACGGGTACCCCGGCCTCCCGCGAGAATCAGACCGTAATAATGGTTGTCTTGCGCCATCAACTGCTCGGGGAACCGTGCACGAAACGCATGGTTCGGTCCCAACGGGTCTTTGAAAAAAAATGCTGAGCCAGATCGACGAAATGATGTACGTTGTAATCTTTCAAATCTTCCGTTGGGGCATCATACGACCAGAACACAATCACTGGCTTTCCCGTGATATTCTCACGCGGGACCAGGCCCCAGTACCGGCTGTCGAGCGAGTTATCCCGGTTGTCTCCCATCGCAAAGTAATTGCCCGGCGGGACCACCAACTCGCCATTGGTCACGTGATCCCGTAACATCTGCGAAGCGCGGTCAATCATTTCCTGACTCGGCTGTAGTTCGGGACCCCCTACCGGAAAATTGTCCCGGTACGGGTTGGGGGCGCTGTCAATATGGATCACGTAAGGCTCGGTCTGAGGCTTGCCGTCTCGGTAAACCACGCGGTTGACCAGCTTGATATGATCGCCCGGTATGCCAATCACCCGCTTCACATAATCTTCTTTCAGCAGTATGGGATGGCGGAACACGATGATGTCTCCGCGCTTCACCTCCGTGTACGGCAGCAGGTACTTGCTCAACGCTCCGGGAGGCGCATAGGCCAACTTATCGACGATCAAATGATCGCCCGTCATCAGGGTGTTGTGCATCGATGAGGTGGGGATCACGAACGGCTGCGCAATGGTGGATGTCCCGAATAGCAGCAGCAAAAAAGTCACGGTCCATTCCGCGATGGAACTGCGCTGCTGAGTGGCGTCTGTTCTTATTGGTGGAGCGTTCTTAGTCGTTACTGTGGTAGCCATGGACGAGCATGAAGGACCGGCGCCAGCGTGTTTTTGTAAAGAAATGCTGCGCTAAATCGATAAAATGGTGGGATAAGGCGTTTACGGAAGAACTTGACAGACTCTCGGTGCTGGCATTGTACGACCAATACACGATTAGCGGCTTGCCCACGATGTTCTCGCGCGGAACAAAACCCCAATAGCGGCTATCCAGCGAATTGTCGCGATTATCGCCCATCGCAAAAACGGCATGGTCGGGCACCACGATCTCGCCATTCACCACATGGTTTTGCAACATATCGCGGGCCGGCTCGTAGATCATCGCGTTGGGCTCAGTAGTGGGAAAGTTGTCGCGGTAAGAGTCCGGATAAGGATTCTTGTGGTACACGTACGGTTCATTCAGCTTCACGCCATTGCGATAGATCTGCTGGTTGACGATCCTGATATGATCGCCCGGTATCCCGATAGCGCGCTTCACAAATGTCGTAGAGATATCTACCGGATACCGGAACACAATGATGTCTCCATGCTTCACGGCCTGATACGGAAGCAGGTATTTGCTCACCGGTCCGGCGGGAGCAAAAGTGAGCTTATCCACCAGCAAATGATCGCCGATCAGCAGAGTATCTTCCATCGAGCCGGTTGGAATCACAAAGGCCTGAACCAGCGTAGTGGTTCCGAAGAGCAGCAGCAGAATGGTGATGGTCCACTCCGCAATGGTCCCGCGCGGCATATCGGGCCTCTCGGCCTCTTCCATCGGCGTGAGTGGTTCCGCAACGGCGGTCTGGGCGGAATCCGAGGGCTGTCTCATAGGTGAGTTCCCTCCCAGTTTATCAGTACCTACCATGGCCCCACCCGTGATGGGTTTACCGCCGCACCAGATTCCTTGCCAGAAACAACATATTGGCGGGGCGCTCCGCCAGCCTTCGCATCAGATACGGATACCAGGCATTGCCATAAGGCACGTAGAGTCGCAGCCGGTACCCTTTCTCTACCAGCCGCCTTTGCAAGTCGCGCCGGATTCCGTATAGCATCTGGAATTCGAAACTGGCCGGCTCCAGGCGCCGCTCCTCGATGTGCCGCCATGCCTCATTGAGAATCGTCTCGTCGTGACTCGCGATGGCCGGATAAGTGCCGCGGTCCAGCAGCGCCTTCATCAGCCGGACATAGTTGGAGTCCACGTCAGATTTTTTCGGAAACGCAATCTCCTCCGGCTCCTGATACGCGCCTTTGCACAGCCGCACCGGAATCTTGCGTTCCGAGAGCCGCTCGATGTCTTTTTCGCTGCGGTACAAGTACGCTTGAATCACTGCGCGCACGTTGCCGAATCTCGCGTGCATGTCTTCCACTATCCCGAGCGTGCGGTCAGTATATTCGCTCGATTCCATGTCTATTTCGACGCCGCTTCCGATCTCATGCGCGCACTGCATCAATCGCTCCAGGTTGGCGCGGCATTGCTCCTCGGATAGATCCAGACCGAGTTGCGTCAGCTTGATCGAAACGGTAGATTGCAGCTTCACGGCCGCGATCTGTTCCAGAATCCGAAGATAGGTTTCACGCGACTGGTCCGCTTCCGCGAGTGACGTGACGTTCTCGCCCAGGTAATCGACCGAGGTCAGAATGTTCTCGATATTGAGCCGCTGACATACGGCTATCTCGCTATCCAGAGTTTTGCCGACGACGAATCGTGACGTGAGCCGCCCCGTAATAGCGGACGTCTCTACCCAATGCCGTAGCCAAGCTTGATGTGAGAGAAACAGCAGCAGGCTGCGCAGCACTCTGCTCCAGAATACAGGAGGCGCTCCCGGCGTCCGTACGCGAGCCGCCCGCGGCTGCTACGATATTTCTCTATGCGCATTGCGGTTCTCGGCTTGGGTTTCATGGGCAGCACGCACCTGAAGGCTCTCCGCACCGTACCCGGCGCACAACTTGCCGCCGTGTATAGCGGCGACGCGGCTAAGCTCTCGGGTGACTTGAGCGCAATCCAGGGAAACATTGGAGGGCCGGGCGAGAAGTTGGATTTCACCGGTGTCGCGAAATACACCTCTATCCCGGCTTTGCTCGCCGATACCTCGATCGATGCTGTGGACATTTGCCTGCCCACCAACCTGCACGCGGAGGTTGCCATCCAGGCGCTACGCTCTGGCAAGCATGTCCTGGTTGAGAAGCCGATGGCCTTAGACATCTCCGAAGCGACGCGAATGCTGGCCGCCGCGGCTGAACAAAACCGCGTACTGATGGCCGCCCAGGTGCTTCGATTTTTTCCGATGTACCGCGTCTTGCGTGAACTCGTTCGCTCCGGTACGTTGGGCGTGGTACGTTCCGCTGGTTTCCGCCGTCGTTGCGCCGCTCCAGGCTGGAGCCGCTGGCTTGCCGATGCCAGCCAAAGCGGAGGCGGTGTCTTCGATTTGCTGATTCACGACATCGACATGTGCCTGCATCTCTTCGGAAGTCCTGAAGCGGTGTCTGCCACGGGATATGAAGCGATGGCTTCCGGCATCGATATCATCAGGGCCGACCTGCACTATCCCGGGCCATTGGTGGTCACCGTCTCAGGCGGCTGGCATCACCCCAAAGCATTTCCATTCTCGATGGAGTATACAGTGGTGTGCGACGGCGGGACCATCGATTACAGCTCCTCCGGCACGCCCCCCACGCTCTACCGTGTGAATGGCGAGAAAGAGGTGCTGCCCATGGCCGAGACCGACGGCTATGCCGCCGAGATCGCGTATTTCCTCGATTGTTGCCGTTCCGGGAACAATCCTGAGTTGTGCCCCGCCACCGAATCGGCCGAGGCGGTTGCGATAACACGGCTTCTTCTTGAAGCTCGCCAGAAAAATGGAGAAAGAATAAAATGTCACAGCTAGCTAGAACTTCAAAATTGGAAACCAGAGAAATTGGCGCGATGTTCTGGGCGGACCGGGACCATATCGCGGAGATCAAGGGTCTGGGGGTGCGCTGCGGCCAGCTTGGAGTGCCGGGCAGCATGGATCTTACCACCACGGCAGCCGCGGACTGGAGAACGGCTCTTCAGGAACAGGATTTCACCCTGGTAACCGTGTTCGCCGCTTACAACGGGGAGAGCTACGCCGACATCCCTACGGTCGAGCGCACCGTGGGTTTCATCCCTGGTGCCAGCCGTGAAGAACGCGAGCAGCGCACTTACCAGGTAAGCGATTTCGCCGCGGCTCTCGGCGTCAAAAGCATCGCGTGCCATGTCGGATTTGTTCCAGGCGACTCCGCGCACCCGGATTACGTAGCTGTGCGCGCCCTGGTTCGGCGCATTGCCGACCACGCCGCTAAGCATGGCCAGACCTTTGCCCTGGAGACCGGACAGGAACCAGCGCCCGCATTGCTCCACTTTTTGAAGGACTGCGAACGATCCAACCTGGGCATCAACTTCGATCCCGCCAACATGATCCTCTATGGAACGGGCGACCCGATCGAAGCCCTGGCAGTACTTGGACCCCACCTGCTCTCGGTGCACTGCAAAGATGGGAACTGGCCGGACAAAAACTCGCCGGGCGCGCTAGGTACGGAAACTCCGCTGGGCCAAGGCGCTGTAGGAATGGAAAGGTTCCTCAGCACGCTGAAGGAAGTTGGCTTTGAAGGACCGCTGAACATAGAGCGCGAAGCCGAGAATCAGGAACAGCGCATCGCGGACATGAGAATGGCGGTGGACCTACTCCGCAAACTTAGGTAGACGAGCGGCGCACCAGCTTAGCGCTTCGGCTGAACGCCAGCAGCGAACTCTACGTTGTACTCATACGCTGGGCCGCCCATCGGCCCTTTTTGTGGCCCCGCCGTCAACAGCGTGCCTGAGATGTTCTTCGCGTCGCGCGCCTTGGGCTCAAACTTGTGCTCCGTGCTGCCGCCCCCTGGGGCGAATTCGAATCCGTTATGGCCCACCGAGAAGTTGATCACCTGTCCCGCCGGATTTATGGTCGCTTCCACAAAGTGCAGCTTACCTTGGTCGACCATGCGCGACAACGCAGAGGGATCGCGCGCGACGGCGTCGGTAATGGCGGAATCCGTTAGCAAGACCACCGTGTCGTCCTTGGTGGCATCGAAGAAGCCTTTAGCCAAATACGCGTACGCGTTCGTCAAAGGAACTGCCTTGCCGCCCACGATGAGCTCGCCCTTGCACTCCGTGTTTGCGACACATGCCAGTGCCACGACTGCGAGCGCTACGAGCGCCGCAGCCTGAATATTCAACTTAGGGCAGCTCACGGCCAATGTTAGCACCTGACCCCTCCCTGCCCCCCACTTGGTGGGCCCCTGACTGCATTTCTGCCGCCGTGATAGAATCTCCAATCAAATGAGGTCTTCTTACTTCTTGGGGTGTTTAGCGGCGCTCTTGGCCCTGCTTGCTTCGCCAGCCATCTTGTTCTCACAGAGCGGTGCCGGCTCTGTAAAAGGCACGGTGTCGGACCAGACATCCTCCCCGCTACCGGGAAGTACTGTCCGCGTGATCAATGACCGCACCGGAGTCAGTTACGACACCACGGCGAACGAAGTGGGCTTCTACTCCCTGCCCGGACTGTTCGCGGGCAGTTACACGCTTACGTTTAGCGCATCCGGAATGAAGAAGGTTCAAATTTCGCTCACTCTGCAAGATGCTCAGAGCGCCGTCATCAACCCCAAATTATCCGTTGGCGACGTAGCGGAGCAGGTCACTGTCGAGGGAGGCGAATTGCAACTCGCCACTTATGACAGTGGCACCATCGCCACGCAGCTGGACAGCACGCGCATCGATCAACTCCCCCAGAATGGCCGCAACCTGCTGGGTCTC
>JBBSHP010000255.1:0-6699 GCA_038232555.1 Bryobacterales bacterium | reverse complement strand
CCGGCCCAATTTCCATTCGTGTTGCCGTCCACGGCTGAGCTGACGTAACCTGCGAGTGTGCTGCTCTGGCTTGCCGTCTTCCCCAGCGCCACATTCGAGTTTGGCTGAGGGTTTACTGCGGCATTGTTGACATTAAAGACCACCGGGACCGATGTTGCCGAATTGCCCGCGGCATCGCGCGCCGTGGCGGCTAAGGAATGAGCGCCATTGGATAAGGTTGCTGTATTCAGTGAAACCGAATACGGCGCCGCGGTCAGTTGCGCCCCCAGAGCAACGCCATCCAGCGTGAACTGAACCGCCGTTACTCCGACGTTGTCGGAAGCGGTAGCCGAAATAGTAACAGTGCCAGCTAAAGAGGCGTTATTAACAGGAGCCGTAATAAACACGGAAGGACGCGTCGTATCCGGAATAGCATTGCTTACGTTAATGGTCACTGTGGCTGACGCTGCAGTGTTGCCTGCCTTGTTCCGTGCTATCGCGACGAATGAATGCTGCCCATTCGACAAAGTGGTCGAGTTGAAGAGGACCGAATATGGAGAAGATGTCACTTCGCCGCCGAAGTTAGCTCCATCCAGCTTGAACTGAACTCCCGCCACGCCCACACTGTCGGAAGCGTTCGCCGAGATGGTCACGTTTCCGGACACATTGGAGCCATTTGCGGGATTGGAAATAGCAACCGAAGGAGCGCTAAAACTGCCGGATGACGACCTTTCATAAGCCCCCATATCGAATGCGCTGCCCTGCAGCCGCGGATTTCCCGCCGCATCGGTGAGGACTTGGGATACAAGTGCGGGACTCAGGTTGGCTTTATCCACTGCGGGAGAGCCTGCTTGCAACGTGTAATCGCCCGCGGCCGCATTTCCAAATCTGGGATCCCCAGCGAGCGAATGCTGATCAAAGCCCGCCTGCCAGTTGGCGAGAGACGTATCGTTAAATGTTGCATTTGCGTTATAAAAGTTGTAATCAACCTGGTCGGCGTCAGACGCATCCAAATTGCCCTCCCAGTTTTTAACAACCTTACCTTTGCTGATGAAGATATTACCGTACCATTTTGTGAGCTGGCCTTTAGACGCAAACGCCAGACAGGTAGCCCAATCCGGGGCGGCGGGATCCATGACGATCGTCGAAAAACGAACCGTGTTTCTAAGTGCACCGTTACGGAAGATGATGGCCGTTGTATATCCAGTCGGACCGCCGTTCTGGGGGTTGATATTGAGCAGACGAATGTTCTGGAAGATACTGTCGGATCCATAATTGTCGATCATTCCATTTGGACCCTGTATTGTGAGTCCATCCACTAAAGCCCTATTGGCAAAAAGTTCCAGGGGCGCGTTGTCAATCAAGCCACCCTTGATGGTGATTGCTATATTGGGCGACTCGTTACCGCCAACGGAGAGCATACCGCCGCCGTTGGATCTCATGTTCTGAATCAGAACCGGTCCCAGGCCCGTGCCGTGATCCCAGAAAATCAGATAATTTCTTCCACCCGGGTTTTCGAAGTGGTCGCCCGAGCAGTCGATATATTGCGAAGTATCTCCCGAACGGCCTTGACTAGCGTCGCTATAAGACACATAGAACGACGAATCATTGTAAGGCATGGCATAAGCCGCGTATAGGTTTCGTCCTATAAATCCGGTCGAGTTAATTACGCCAAAATGATGTCTCCCTGCATGATATGCTTCGCAGTTTTCAAGCAACACATTCGCGCTGAACATGACGCGAAAAGCGTAACCGGCGTTGAGGTTGGCGGATTCCCCCGCCACCAAATCCCTGAATACCAGGTTATTCTTTCCATTGGAATAAATCACATCGTCACGAACACAAGCGGCATATAGCCGGCCATCCGTGCGCGGATCGCTCCCTCCGGTATTGATAAACAGTTGGCTCCCATCCCATGTAAACGACCCCGGAACGGACGCGACAGATTGGCCGCGTGGATCCGAGAACCAGGTCAGGTGGTCCTTGACGACCGAATTGACCGGAGTCGAAATGCTGTATTTGTAAACGCTGCCTTGGACCAATTGGAAATTAGCATTGACTAATTGAATGCTGCCCCAAAATTTAGGTTTGGCTCCGTTACCATAGGCGGCATATGTAATTGGATTGCCGACGGCGCCATCGGAGGTGGCAAGAAGCGATTCCCTCCACTCACCGCCGCGCGCAAAAAGAATTTGGTCTCCAGCAAAGAATCGGGAAGCGTTGACTTTCGCTACGGTTTGCCAAGCCGATGCCGGCGTTTGTCCATCATTGCTATCGTTGCCGCTGGGGCTCACGTAAAAGGTGCTGCCGCGGAGAATACTGCTGACGGTGATCGTTACCGGTTGAGTTGTGGCGGTACTACCGGCGGCATTTCGAGCTGTGGCGACGATAGAGTGGACGCCATTCGCCAATGTTGCAGTCAGCGAATAAGGTTGGACTGTCTGTTCAGCCCCGTAGTTGACGCCCTCCACCTTGAACTGTACGCCCGCCACTCCGGCACTGCCGGAAGCAGTAGCCGACATGGTGACTGGACCAGAAACGGATGCTCCATTGGCGGGGGAAGTGAGAACTGCCGCGATCGTAGCCTGAACGGTATTGCTTACCGTGACTGTCACGGCGGAGGAGGTTCCAATATTGCCGACCGCATCCCTCGCCACCGCGATCAAAGTATGCGCGCCATTGGACAATGTCGTTGTGTTCAGGGAAACCGAATACGGCTGAATTGTGAGTTCAGCGCCGAGATTAACGCCATCCAGCTTAAACTGCACTCCGACTACTCCCACGTTATCGGAGGCGTTAGCCGACACTGTCACGCTCCCGGACACGCTGCTCGCGTTAGCGGGACTAGTAATCGATACGGCGGGAGGCGTGGTATCCGGCGCTACAAGCTGGTAGATGCTTTTGATCTTGAGGTTTGCCGGGTCGTTGAACCAACTCCGGAACATCAGGATATTGCCTTGCCGGACGGAATCTACCAAATCGTTATAGCGTTGGTCAATGGGACCGTCAGCCGTATTGATGACACTGAAGGCATTAGGATAATACAGGCGAACTTCCGGCGGGGTCGTGACAGCATTCAGTCTCAACTCGGCGTAAGGAGAGGAAACGGCCCAATACTGGGTGGTCTTATGCTCCGGTATTAACAATATGTCAGGGAATGCGGCCATCACGCGCCGGAATACGTTGACGTCCATCGGGTCGGCTGGGCCCCCGTTCGTATCCACGTAAAATAAAGTGGTACCCCATCGATTCTTTGCGTAAGAGATCTTGTCGATAAGCAATTGCGCGGGATCTGCCACATCGATTTGATCGTAACCATTACCGTATAAAGAGAGGTAATTAGAATCTCTTACGCCATTAGGAGTGGGGACTAGTTGTTGCGGACGAAGGAGAATTCCAACCCGTAAGCCCGCATCACGAAATTTTTTGAAATATTCGTCCGCTATGCCGTTCATCTCAGGCGACATAGTGGGAATGATACGAGGATCTCCCATGTAAGTTGTCGCAATGGGATACTGCTCACCTTCGATATCCCAAGTGACCATACCCTGGGCGTTCATGTCTTTTAGAATGGAAACCGTTGTATCCGCCAGCGCAAGAACACGGGCCTTCAAGCTTGCTACCCCCGCGGGCGTGGTCACATCCAAGTTCCGGTCCTCCAACCAGCCGCGCGGATTATTAGGCACAGCCATTCCAGACGAAGCCAGGTGAATGCTGCCGATAGGGCGCCGGTCGTTCCAATTCAGAAGTGATGGGAAACCGGCCGCATACCGCTGATAGATATCCGGGGCTAATGTCTGAACGGTGGAGCCGGGGGGCCCGAAACGGAAGGAAAACTGATACTGATCGGATCCTCCCGGCGGAATAGGCCGATCGATATAGGGAAAGAAACTGGCATACTGGTCTTCCCGATCCGTGTTAACCCTCATCGGGAAAATCGTATTGGCTGGCTTGTCAATTCCCCAGGGAAAGCCCGCCATGAGCGGCTTAATCACGTCTTCGTTAACGAACACCATCACACCCGAGCCATACGTCATCGGGATCAAAGTAGGGCTTCCAAAATTGAACCCCAACATGGGGATGTTGCCGTCGTATTCCTGCACCCTGGCCGGAAATCTAAAAGTCATCGGTTCGTAAGACACGCCCTGAATCGTCGAGCCGGATGTGTTCGTGGTCGTGATCGTCATGTTCAATCGGCTGCCTGCTGCGGCATACCCGACTTTGATCCAGCCCCAGGAATAAGCTCGTGTTAATTCCTGACGGCCTTGATCCATGGTCACGGTGGCGTTCAGGTCAGCCCCAAACAGCGGTCCTGAGCCGTTGCGCATGCGAACCCAGTTCACACCGAAACCCCCGCCAAAAAACTCGGCACCGTCGTATCTTAACGAAGATAATCCAAAGTTATTAAAGCCAACAGAAACGGACTGGGCTTCAGCCAAACTGGCCGAACAGGCCAGTATTGTAAGTACAAGAACCGTCGAATAGACCTTACCTAACCTTAATGCTCGAAAAGACATCGTTTCTCCGTAATTATCAGCGTTACTTCTCACCAGCGTTCCAACAGCTCCAGTCCCGCTTCAGCAAAGATGGGCTTGGGATAAAGACCACAGAATCAGCACTGTCATTGTTCCAGCGCATGCGTTAATCCCGGGTGATTACATCTGGGAAGCACGCGCAAGACTCAACCCTAGCGCCCGGAGACCGTTTTCCCCCATCGAACGGTCGACGGCTCTCAGACAGTATTCTGCTGTTACCTAAAAGAGATAGTACGACTCAGGAGGAAAAATCTGGTAAATTTTGGATGAATCAGATAACCCCAGAAACGGCGGTTGGCTGGTATGGTGCAATACGCGGGACACGCTTGAGCGGGAGCGACGGGAGCCTTACAAGCACCAGAAACTTGTCGTGGCCAGTCCCTGTGAGGCGGCATTCTTGCCTACGGTCGGCTTTCCAGCCCTGGCCGAACTGGGTCTCCCTTTCACTCAGCCCGACGGAGTCCAACACGATATGTTGCTGGAAGCAAGGTGCCCCGCTACGATCCCTTATGGATAGCTGAGTTAAGGACACAACACCTTTGGCCGATATCTTTCGGTGATCGGGCAGCATTGAAAGCTTCGACGTAGAATCAACAATTTGCAGGCGAGTTCTTCTACAGCGGAGCGCCCGCGTGCCGCGAGACTATGGGAAAGGAACTCGCCAATGTGGTTTCGACCGGTATTGTTGTCAGTCGGGTACAGGCGAAGTTGAGCGATTTGGCAGCCCCAACCGCGAGGCTATGGAGACGCCGGGGCGATGGCATCGCCCCGGCACTAATGCTTCGTCCAAGTCAACTTCGCCACCGCTCGTGCCCTTAAGTAAACTGGCCCAGACCCGCTTGTTCTCCGGACGCAGCGGAGTTGGTGCGTCACCCGAAGTCCGACGGCGTGTGGAGAACAGGCTTTCAACGAGCTGTTGCGGAGTCCGCACCCAAGGCGCACGGGTGAAGACGGTAGCGACCGTGGCCATTCGTTTCTTGTTGGCCTTCTGCCTTTTGGTCAGCCGCAGTGTGGGTTGTGCGCCGTCTGGCTTGACCATGGGAATGCCCTTGCAATCGGCCGCCGCTACCAGGATAGAGCCCGTGGCGGGCGCGGCGGAGCGCTGGCGGTAGAACGGCGTCAAAGTCCTGAGCCGCATCCGGTAGGACCTGTTCCAGGCTGCGCTTGGAGACCGAAACGCCGGTCAACTCGGCAAGGGTCTGAACCGAATCCAGGAAAGGGTTCTGCACGGCGGCTTGACCAGGCGCCGCTGGAGTTCGTAGGAGAACGATCGCGAGGGCAAAGGCTAGCGCCGGGTCGAGTGGAAAAATGCTGGGCGCGCCAGGCCGGGAGTAGCAGGCGTTGGACCTCGCGGCCTTTGGCGTGTTGCTGGGCCTCGATCTGGTGGAGGGGAAGTTGGAGAGCGCTGGAGGACGCCAACCAGGACTGAAGCAGAGAGAACTCGATAGCCGCTGGTGATGTGTCGGAAGGAAAGGGGCTTGCTGTCGCCATATTCTTACGGTAGTATTACCGAAAGAATAATGCCACGTTCTCGTACTCCCAAGCGCGGAATCCGCCGTGTCGAACGGAATGCCTTCCTGAAACGTCACACGCAGCGCTTCCGGGAACTCAAACGGGACCTCGAACAGATCGAGTACTTCTGCAAAGGTATGGTTCTGAGCGGATGATGAAGTGCGGCAAAGCCCATTGCGCTTGTGCCTCCGACCCAGCCAAGCGTCACGGCCCCTACTTCGAGCTCACATACAAGGCCAATGGCAAGACGGTCAATGTGAAGCTCTCACCGGAAAGCTGCCCCCTTGTATAGGGCCGCCGCGCAGCAATACCGTAAGCTGAAAATCCTGCTCAACCGCCTCGACAAGCTCTCGCAAACCATTCTGCGACACCAGGCCAAATTGGCAGAGTCCAAGCGCCAGGATTGATTGCAAGAACCGGGGTTATCCTGATATCCCCGCCCCAGGCCATCCTCGAATCGAAACAGGTCGAATCAATCTAACTGCTTGATTGCTAGTTGTCCGTCGTTCCAAAGTAGCCGCACCCTATTGAGTTAGGGCGATGTACCGATCACTTGCACTTCGGCGAGGCTCAAATAATCCGTGCCGGAGAGCTGCACGCGAACATACCGGCCCTGGGCTCCGCCCACCGCGATTGCGGTGGAGGGATTGGGCGCCACCGTTTGATGGTTGCT
>JBBSHP010000254.1:0-6713 GCA_038232555.1 Bryobacterales bacterium | reverse complement strand
TGAACATGTCCATGTACCACGTGATTGCGTATGTTGTCATGTCCAACCATGTCCATCTGCTGATTCGTCCTCTGGTTCCGGTCCCGAAGATTACGAGAGTTCTGAAGGGCTACACTGCACGTGAGATCAACCGCGTGCTCAATCGAACTGGCCAACCCGTTTGGCAGGACGAATCTTTTGACCGTTGGATGCGCGATGCTAAGGACGAGCGGAGGGTTACGCGGTATATCGAGTTGAATCCGGTTACGGCTGGGCTGGTGAGTTCCGCTGAGGATTGGCTTTGGTCGACAGCTCGAAGGAAGGCAGGCAAGAATGCCTGCCCCACGCTGAAATGAAATCCCCTCGTCGAAAAGGGCAGTCTTCGGTTGAGTATGTCATGCTTACCGGCGGGGTGATTATTCCGCTTACCTTTGGCATCATTTATCTGGCGCAGATTCTCTGGATCTGGCACAGCGTTACAGACCTTACCCGGGAGGGGGCCCGGTACGCCGCTACGCATTGCTGGCAGGCCAGCGCGGACAATGTGGTTTCCTATATGAAAGCGAATGTGCCGCTCATGATCGATCAGGATCAGTTCAAGAGCGGTACCGCCGACATCCAGGTCAGTTATTTCGCCAGAGATCCCGCTACCGGTACCCTCACCGATTTCTCCTGCGATACTGAGTGCAGCACGTCCTGCATACCCGATGCTGTTACGGTGCGCGTGCAGAATTACCAATTCCGCAACTTCGTCAGCTATCTGGGTTTGCCGCCTGTGAACATGCCGGATTTCCGCACTTCCGTCGCGATTGAGGGTGCGGGGTGCGATCCCGATCAAGGTTTTTGTCAGCCCTAAAAATTAACTATGCCGATCGTTTTGTTAGTCGCCTCTTCCGACGACCACTTTCGCGAGATGGTTCGCGAGAGCCTGCTGAATATTCAAAGTGCCAAAGTCGCCGCCGAGTATCCGGAAGTGAGCGCGAATCTCTACATCCGGGTGCTGCAGGATCTGGAGCGGCATCCCGATGCGGCTCTGGTGATCGACGTGGCCAACGATCCCGAGGGCGGCTTGAAGATTCTTGAAAAGGTAAAGCAGGCCGCACCAGACCTGTATGTCATCGCCTCGAACTACGGCGCGGAAGGGGATGTCGTCATCGCCGCTTTGCGCGCGGGAGCCAACGATTACCTTCTCCAGCCAGTGAAGCGCCTGGACTTTCGCGACGTGATGGCGCGGCTGGAACGGGCCCCCCGGCGAATTGCAGCTACCGCCAGCAAGCTGGGCAAAGTCTACACGTTTGTGGGAGCGAAGGGCGGAGTGGGCACCACTACCTTGGCTGTTAACTTCGCGGCCGTGCTCGCGCAACGAAAGCAAAATTCCGTGCTGCTTGACCTGGATTGGACCTCCAACGACGCCGCCATGCAGCTCGGAGTAACCCCGCAGTATACGTTGCAGGAAGTGGGCGATAACCTGTCTAAGATGGATCAGGCGCTCTTTGAAGGCTTCGTCACGCGCGATCCGCTCGGGTTCTTTCTGGTGGGGCCACCCGATTCGATCGAGCACCGCGGCACCTTCACCGAAGCCATGCTTCGGGAGTTCGCGACATTCCTGGTGGAGAAATACGAGTCGATTGTGATCGACGCCGGTAAGGACTTGGGCGATGATGTGGTGGTGGCGGCACTGCAAAGCTCCACCGTGGTGTTCCTGGTGGTGACCCAGGAGTTCCCCACCATCCGCAACGCCCAGCGCTACCTGGCAGCCCTGATGCGCATGGGTTTTACACAGGATCAGTTAAGAGTGCTGGTCAATCAGTATCAGAAGCGTGCCAATCCGAATTACGCAACCGTGGAGCAAATTCAGCAGACCCTAAATTTACCCGTATTCTACGGCGTCCCCCCTTCCCCTGCAGTGCTCGCTGCCATCAACAAAGGCCGCCCTTTCGTTTCGGACCGGCAAGCCGCGGGAGACTTGGATCGCAGCTTCCGGGCGTTCGTCGACAAGGCCACCGGCGCCAAAACAGAGGCGGCGAAAACGGCATGATTTTTACTCGCGTGCATGCGCTCTCATTCCCGGCGACGGAGGCTTCCCGATAGATGGGTTCCCGTACTCTGCCTCGTCCGGCTACCGGCGCCGATCGCTGGTTCAGCATCAAATCCAAGATTCACGCCAAGCTGCTCAATTCGCTTTCGCCCGACCAGCTGAAGGCCCTGAACAAGGACGGCATACGCGAGCCGGTCGCCAACGTGGTGGAACGGCTGGTCACGGAAGAAGGGATTCCGATGACCGTCACCGAGCGCGAGAAGCTGATCGACGAGGTGCTCGACGAGGTTTTCGGACTCGGCCCCCTGGAGCCTCTGTTGAAGGATCCAAGCGTCAGCGACATCATGGTGAATGGGTTCGACAACGTCTATGTCGAGCGCGGCGGCCGGCTGCAGGAAACCAACGTGCGTTTCAAAGACCAGGCCCACGTGCGCATGATCATCGATCGCATTGTTTCGAACATCGGACGGCGCATCGACGACTCTTCGCCCATCGTGGATGCGCGCCTGGATGACGGCTCGCGCGTTTGCGCGGTGATTCCTCCGCTGTCGCTGATCGGGCCGGTGATGTCCATCCGGCGCTTCGGCAAGAAGCTGCTTTCGACGGAAGACTTGCTGAAGAACGAGACCCTGACCACGGGCATGCTCGATTTTTTGAGTGGCTGCGTGGAGGCGCGCCTGAACGTGGTTGTATCCGGCGGCTCCGGGTCCGGCAAGACGACTATGTTGAATACGCTCTCGCGGTTCATCCCGGAAGAAGAGCGCGTGGTCACCATTGAAGATACTGCCGAGCTGCAACTCCAGCAATCGCATGTAGTGCGCCTGGAGACCCGTCCCATGAACATCGAAGGCGCCGGCGCGATCACTCAGCGCGATCTGGTGATCAACGCTCTTCGTATGCGGCCGGACCGTATCATCATCGGGGAATGCCGCGGCCCGGAGGCGCTGGACATGATGCAGGCCATGAATACGGGTCACGATGGCTCCATGACCACTACCCATGCGAATTCCGCGCGCGACGCGTTCTCGCGGCTGGAGACTATGGTGATGATGGCCAGCCAGCATATCCCGGACAAAGTAATCCGCCAGATGCTGACTTCCGCCGTCCACATTGTCGTCCACACGATCCGCTTAGTGGATGGCACGCGCAAGGTCACCAACATCAGTGAAGTGAGCGGAATCGAAGACGAGCAAATTACGCTAACCGATATTTTCACCTTCGAACGCTCCGGCGTGAATGAGCGCGGCAAAATTTTAGGAAAGTTCATCGCTTCGGGAGCTAAGCCAGTTTGCCTGGCACGCTTAAAAGCGTATGGCATACACCTCTCGCAGGCTATTTTCCACGAGGAATTCGAGGTCAAGGACCGCTAACGAATGTTCTTATTCGTCACGTTCATCATCTTCACTGCCGCGCTGTTCGGTGCCGCCTATTACCTCTTCGCGATTCCGCAACAGGCCGCCGGGCAGGTTCTGGCAGGCCGCTTGCGTGAGTTGCGGGCGCGCACGGGCACGCGCTCCAGGGCCGCGCCGGATCTGCTCCGCCGTGAACAGCGGGGGTCGCTGGCCTACCTGGGCGATTTCATCGGGTGGTTGGGAGTGCTCCGGCGTTTGCAGACCCACATCCACCAAGCCAACCTGAAGTATCGGGCTCCTGAAGTGGTCGCGCTGTGCTTCCTGATTGCCGGAGGATCCTACGTGTTACTCGGTCTGTTCGGCATGCCGTTCGGGATATTGAGACTCTTTTTTGCATTCGGCTTGGGTGTGCTGCCCATCGCCTACATCCAGCGAGCGCGCAACAAGCGCATGAGTAAATTTGAAGAAAACCTGCCCGATGCCATCGACCTGTTTAATCGTTCCATGAAAGCCGGCCACAACATCCACAGCGGTCTGGAAACGATCGGTCAGGAAACGATGGACCCGGTGCGGATGGAATTCAAAAAGGTGATTGAGGAACTGGCGCTCGGATCGCCCATCGAAGATGCTTTGCGCAACCTCGGTCAACGCATCCCGCTGGTCGATCTTAAATTCTTCGTGACAGGATTGATCCTGCAGAGGCAAACGGGCGCCAACATGGTCCAGGTGCTTGAAAATCTGGCGCTGCTGGTTCGCGAGCGCTTGAACCTGGCCGCCAAGATGAAGGCATCCACAGCGCAGCAGCGTTTCTCCGCCGGATTGCTTTGTGGCATGCCGATTGTCGTTGGGCTGGGCTTCTGGGTGTTGAAGCCCGAATACATCCGGCTTTTGTACACGGATGAGACCGGCAGTAAATTTCTGACGTATGCGATCATCTCGGAGATCGTCGGGATTCTGGTGATTCGCAAGATCGCGAACCCGAAATTTTGAGCATGGAACACTCGCAGCTCACTATCCGCCTGAACCGGGGCAAGCCGTGGTAGGCTGTGGCTGTGAAGCTCACGATCGAGCTCAATCGGGAAGTCGATGGCCGTTGGATTGCCGAGGTTCCGGAATTGAATGTAATCCTCTACGGGGAGTCAAAACTGGACGCCATTCAACGAGTTCAGTCCGCCGCGCGCGAGATTGTTCTCGACCGGATCGCTCATGGCGAGTTGCCTCCTGATTCAGCGAACGCAGTGTTCGACATTGCCGCATAGCGATTGGCCTTCGGCAAAGGTGCGCCGTGTGTTCGCCGCGCTCAAGCGGACGGATGGCGTCACGATCGCACCGTAGGCTCCCACAAGATCATGAAAAAGGACGGTTGGGCGGACTATCCATTTTCGTTCGACGATTCCGAGGAGCTTGGTCCGGCGATTCTGGCGAAGATCTCGAAGAAGACCGGCCTTCAACCTCAAGACCCATAGCCTACGCGGGCCAGATGTGTAGCAGGTAATGCCACAATATAATTAGAAGCGTTCGCACCAGCAGTTCAGGTCACAATCGTCGGCTTATTTTAACGCCTATGGCGGGCGAGGGTGCCCGCCCCACACGGCTTCCTCGGGGACCGCTACCCGAGTCAAGCGGATATGAATCTAGCGGACGAACATGAATCTAGCGGATATGAATCAAAGCATGATACCGGTCCTTTTCTTCATCCTGGCATTTCTAACGCTGGCCGCGTTGACGTGGTCGGCCTTCGAGCTTTTCCGTAGCCAGGAGGATCCGCTGGGCGATCGTCTCGAGGAACTGCAGGCCAACGCACAGGTCTCTGCAGCCGCCCGCACACCCCGGCGCAGGGGCGGCGGTGGATTCCTGAACAGTTTCCTTTATTTCGTTAGCGTCTTTCCCGGCGGCGACGATTGGCTGCGCGGCACAGAAAAGGAGTTGGCCCAGGCAGGCATCCGCAACAAGCAGGCCCTCGCCTTGTATGCGCTCGGCCAGGTTTCATTCATGGCCTTGGCACTGGGGGCCATGCTCTATTTCCAGCGCAACAACGATATGGCGCCTCGTTTCGGGGGCATGGTGGCCGCATTCATCCTGGGCTGGTTGCTGCCCCCTCAAATCCTGCATCGCCTGGTAAAGCGCTACCGGACGAAATTGCAGGATGCGCTCCCCGATACGGTGGACCTGCTCGGAATCGTACTCGGCACCGGCTTAGCGCTGGATCAGGCTATGGCGCGGGTCAGTGAAGAAATGGGATACATCTATCCCGAGCTCGCCGCCGAATTCTACACCGTTGTGATGCAGGTCAAAGCCGGCCAGGAACGCAGCGTCGCCTTCCAGCAACTGGTGCGGCGCACCGGGATTGAAGACATCAAATCGCTCTCCGCCATGATCGTGCAGAGCGAGCGCTTCGGCACCAGCCTCTCGCAGGCTCTCAAAGTTTATTCGGATTCACTCCGTACCCGCCGGCGTCTCCGGGCCGAGGCCGCGGTGGGCAAGGCCGGCATTAAAATGCTTTTCCCCATCGTCCTGTTCATTCTGCCGGTGCTGTTCGTCATCACGCTGGTTCCCGGCATGCTAAGCGTGCTACACGATCTACGGGGCGGCTTGGGCGCCAAGCCCTAGGCAATCTCCGTTTTGTATCGCGTCCTCCTCATCGCCATCACTCTCATCCTCTATGGATCGTTGTGGCCGTGGCAGTACAATCCCGCTCACGCTGCCGGTAATCCACTCTCGATCCTGTTTCATTCCTGGTCCCTCAAAACGGGAGCCGCGGATATGGAGGACATCGTCGTCAATCTGCTGCTCTACATCCCCGTAGGGATGTTCGGCTATCTCGCGCTCGACCGCCATCATCACCGGCGCTTACGTGTTATCGGACCCATTGTTCTAGGCTTCTTCCTCTCCTGCTGCGTTGAGATGATGCAGATTTTCGACAAGACGCGAAACTGTAGCGCCGTCGACCTGCTTTGCAACACCGTCAGTAGCATGCTGGGAGTGCTGCTGGGCTACCTCTTTCATCATTCCCATCTTGCCAGCCTGCGCCGTCCCGCTCTCGTGGGACGCTTGCATACTTCCGGGCCCTTGGTGCTCATCTATATCTGGGTGGGCTTTGAAACCATCCCGCTGTTCCCGCTGATGTTCAGGATTCTCCCCAAGATCCAAGCACTTTGGGCGGCGACTTTTTCCGTCTTGGAAGCGTTGGCCAGCTTCACTGCATGGCTGATCGTGGCGCGCCTGCTTGAAGCGATTTACGATCCCAAACTGGGGTGGCGCCTGGTTTTGCTGCTCAGTCTGCTGGTCCCCGCCAAATTGTTCATCGCACACCGGACGCCGACTGTCGCCGAAGTGGCGGGCCT
>JBBSHP010000253.1:0-6737 GCA_038232555.1 Bryobacterales bacterium | reverse complement strand
CGGTTGGAAGCGAGTGCGCGGAGTAGTCGTTCACCACGCCACCCTGGCCCGCCAGCAGGATCGGATACTCGATCTTGTTCTCCTTGACGAACTTCTGGACCACATCCGCGTCTTCACTAACGTCAATGCCCAGCACGATGAGACCCGGGTTATCTCGATGCAGTTTGTTCAACACCGGTATCTCGGCCCGGCAGGGAGCGCACCAGGTTGCCCAGAAATCCAGTACCACGGTCTTACCTTTGTAATCGGCGAGATGAACCTCGTTATCGGAAAGATCTTTCAGCCGGAAGTCGACGGAGTGCTTGCCCGTCAGGTCATTGCCCTGCATCATGCCGGCAAACTGAAATTTCTCCACCAGCTTTGATCCGGTCGGGGGAGTGAAAGTAAACAGCTCCGGAGACAACGGCTGACCGGTAAGGGCTTCCACCTCCAGAGTCATCTTCATATCCGCTGGTATTCCGAAGGGAGGAAAGCTATTCAAATGCTCTTCCGACGTGCGCTTCAGGACCAGATAGGTACTCTTGTCAATCCACAATTTCGACAACTTGGGCGGGCCGCCTGCTGGACTCGGTGATCGACCTGTGTACTCGACTCCCATTACGTAACAGAGATGCGGCACTCCGCCGATATTCAAATTGGCTTCCTCGATCAGCTTGGCCGACTTCACCGTTTGGCCGGGTTGTTCCGGCAAGAAAACGCTCGCAGGACCGGTCTTGAGAGCGTTTGCCACGTCTGGCTTGGACTCGCTGCTGGTGTACTGCTTCAGCATGGGGTTGAAAGTCCAGGTTTGCTTGCCATTCGCCACCATCGTTAGCCCGCCAGGCGTCTTCACGTCAACGTGGAATTTTCCGGGCAGTTCGGACGCAAGCAGCACTCTTGACTTCAGTATCTGCTCGAAGTCGGCGTTGGACGTCTCTATCACCATGAAGCCTTGCATCTGGTAGCTCTTCAGGCTGCTATACGCATCCTGGGAGCGCTTCAGGATCAGCAAGGGGTCGGGTGTCTCGGCGGCCGGGGTGAGAAACGCCCCTATGGTGAGAAGGGAAACAGTGCAAACACGTCTCATGCGTATATAGTGACGCACACGGGTCGGCCGTTACAATTCTTGTTGGTAGTCGGCAATCTGTGTGTAGGGAGTACCCACGGACTGCACTCCTATAGAAACTCGCACTCTTCTAGGCTCAACCCGTAGATATCGACTGCCACTATTTTGCCGCGAAACGTAAATTGCGAACCACGCTGTAATCTCAACAACTCCTCATCCCAACCTTTTGCGAATTTCAACATAATTAAAGGTTTGTCGGTCACCTTTAGATAGAGCTGATTATCCGAATGTTCCCTCAACTCACCGGACATCCTAATCCATTTTCCTTTAAGTGCCCGAGACGTACGCTCTACCGTGTTGGCGCGATAGAGTGCTCTAAGATCATCTTGGGTGCAGGTGACCACTTCCCGCCCATCGGGAAGCGTCACCCTTGGTGCGTCGAACGGCAGCCCCGACGATAAGTTCTCGAGGGCCGATTTCCCGCCCCCTTCACCTTCCAGCTTCGGGACCTCGGACAATCCTGAATTGACTAAAACCCTGCCCGCCTTCCGGCCAATGTAATAAAGCCAGCCGACTGCTATTAGGGCCAGGACAAAAACAGCCCGCCATATATCCTCTCGATTCAGCCAAGAATCTTCATTTGGAATTGTTTCGCTTGGCTCTTTCGCGGCAATGCCGAATGGCCAATATCCTAGAGAGTGACTAAGCCCGACTACCGCAACCGCAAGAGCTGCCACCGCGTAGAACTCCATCCGCCGCGATGGAGTGTTCCAACCAGAACGCATTTATCGCCCCCTTCAGCGATTTGCCCTTCCACACACAAATACTGACTACGAATTTTAGCTACTGCAGCCCCATGCGTTCCAGCTTGCGGTAGAGCGTCTTCCGTTCAATCCCCAGGATTTTGGCCGCGCGGCTCTTGTTGCCATTGGTGACGGTCAGCACGCGCCGGATCTGTTCCGTTTCAGTATCGGCCAGCGTGTCGCTGGCGTTCTCGCGCGGCTCGGTAATCTCGATGGCCTGCTCCACCGCGGCCTGATCGATACGGCCGGACGGGGCCAGAATCGCGAGCCGTTCCAACATGTGTTGCAACTGCCGCACGTTGCCCGGCCAGCTATAGTTCTGCATGGCCTTGATGCCCGATTCAATCAGTCTGGCCTGTTGTCCGTAGCGCTGGTTGTACTTCTTCAAAAAGTAATGCGCCAGCAGCGGGACGTCTCCGCGGCGCTCGCACAGGGGCGGCAGCTCGATCCGTACCACGTTCAGCCGGTACCAGAGATCCTCTCGGAATTTGCCGTCCTCCACGTGTTTTTTCAGGTTCTTGTTGGTAGCCGCGATCACGCGAACGTCGACGCGCTTGCCGCGCGAAGCCCCCAGCGGCCGCACTTCCTTCTCTTCCAGGAAGCGCAGCAGCTTCAACTGAAAAGCCTGCTCGATGTCACCGATTTCATCCAGAAAAACTGTCCCTTCGTTAGCCGCCTCAAACAAGCCGGTACGATCTCGGTCGGCTCCCGTATAAGCTCCCCGCAAGACCCCAAACAGTTCGCTCTCGATCAGGGAAGGGGCAATCGCGCCGCAATCCACGGGAATGAACGCTTTTTTCGCCCGGGGACTGTTGTCGTGGATCATGCGCGCGATCATCTCTTTGCCCGTGCCCGTTTCGCCCTCGATCAGAACCGTCGCGCTAGTTGGCCCCACCCGCGAGATCGTTTTGTAAATCTCAATCATAGGAGCCGAGCTGCCGATCATCTCGCTTTCGGGTAGATCGTCGATCTCTGATTCATCCCCGGCCCCGGGCTCTGAAACCGAGGCTTCCGCGCGCTTTACCGTGTTCAGCATCTGATCCAGATCAAACGGCTTGGCGATGTAATCGAAGGCGCCGCCCTGTGTAGCGGCCATCACGGTTTCCATGGTGCCGCGACCGGTCATCAAAATCACGGCGCAGTTCGGATTCCTCTCACGAGCCGTTTCCAACACATCCAGACCCGTGCGGTCGTCCAGATAAATATCGGAGATCACGATGGGATAGACTTCGGCTCGCAGCCGTTCGATCGCCTCGCGCGTGGACGACACCGCGTCCACCGAGTATCCCTCCAACTCGAGAAACGTGGAGATGGTGGCGCGAACGGAATTGTCGTCTTCGACTATCAACAGGCGTTGCAAGGCTTATCTCGTTGAAGCTAGCCGCTATCTCTGTAAAGCGCTATCTCTTAAAGAGTGACACAGCGGAAGGCCGCGCTTCCTGTACGTACGCCGGCAGCACTACTGTAAAGCACGAACCCTGGTTGGGTGCGCTGGTCACGTTCAGATGGCCGCCATGCAGTTTTACGATCTGATCGACGATCGACAAACCAATGCCGGTGCCCACTTCGCCCGACGCTTCCGCCCGCTTGGTCCGGTAGAATTTCTGGAAAATCTTCCGCAGCTCCTTCGAGTCCATCCCGATGCCCTGATCTCTCACCGCCAGAAGTAAATTCCCCTTATCCGGACGGCTGCTGATATTGATTTGGGTGTCGCTGGGCGAATATTTCACTGCATTCGTCAACAGGTTGTAGACCACATACTCCATCAGTTCCCGGTCGCCCTGCAGAGCGCCATCCAGCCCACCCTCGGTGTGTATCGCGATGTTTTTGCGCTCCGCCAGCGGCCGCACCCGGTCCACACACGCCAGCACCAGCCCACTGGCCTCGAATGGTTCCCGCTTCAGCTCCACTTCGCCTTTCGACAGCCGCTCCATGTCGAGAAATGTCTGGATCATGCGGGCTAATCGCTTGGACTCGGCGTTGATCATTTGCGCAATCTGTTTACGCTTATCGTCGTTCAAGTTGTAGCGGCCGATCATTTCGCTCGAACCCTGAATGGTGGTCAGGGGAGACCGCATCTCATGCGTCACCCAGTGGATTGCTTCGCGATACCGTGAGCGCTCGTTTTCGGAGCTGCGAAGCTGCCGGCGGATGATGAAGTGTTGATAGACCGAGGCGCCCATAACGCTGAGCCACGCCGTTGCAGCCAAGCCGAAGTAAGGGAACACAATCCCGCCTCGGAACAGAATGAAGGGGATAAAGTGCGCTGACGCGATGAGCAAGGCGCCCACGGCATAAGCGGGCCAGCCGGCCAGCAACGCAAAACATAATCCAGCCAATGCGGCCGTTACCGCGCCATATCCCAACACCGATGGGTCCGATGCCTGGATGAGAAACTGGCCCTGAGCGAGCGTCTCAAACGCTTCGGCATTCACTTCCACGCCAAAGACGCGGGCCCCATACGGCGACACGACGCGGTCGCGCGACGCGGTGTTGGAATACACCCCCAGAAACACGACAGCGTTTCTGAGCTGAGACAGCAGCTCGGGTTTGTCGACCAGATCTTTGAACGAGATCCTGGGCACGCCGTTCTCCTGGTACCGCACCAACAATCTCCGCTGACCTCCGGAGGTCCGCGCTGCGGGGATGATGGTGGTTCCCACTCGTAGGTCTTCCGGCGATTCGAGTATCTGGCCTCCGCCTCGCGCGAGACGGAAAGCCTGCAGTGCCAAAGCCCAATACCGTTGTCGATTCCCGGCCCGCTCCAACGAGATTTCGCGCGTGACTCCGTCTCGCGACTCGTCGTCAGCCAGTGTGTCACCCACCGCTGCCGTGGCTGCCAGAAAGCGCGGCAAGGGCTGCTCCCACCGGTCATTCACCAGATCCGTAGCGAGCACCAGGTTGCGTGTATTGCGAAGAGCGGCTTCCAGACGCATATCTTCCTGAGGGTCGCCCGCATCCGCCAGGATCAAATCGATCGCAGTGACTTTGGGATGTGCCGGCGCGATGCGTTCTAAAACTTGCGCCGTGATCGTGCGAAGATTCCGCACCCCGCCCATGGCGCTGAAAGTCGCATCGTCGATGGTCAGCACCACCGCTTCGGGATTCCGGGGCGCGGGTGGATTTCGCCGGAACGTCCAGTCGTAAACGTTGTTGTCAATCTGGCGCGCTACCGGACTCCACCCCACCACCATGGCTACGGCAAAACAAGTTGCCACCAGAAGGGCATACCGGGCAATGTCTCTATTTGGCCAGCGCTTTCTCAATCTCTTCCGGCTCCCTGGGGAGAGCGGCGCTGAGCACTCGGCCGCCTTTCTCAGTCACCAGCACCACATCCTCAATCCGGATTCCGATCCCCTCTTCCGGAATGTAAATGCCAGGCTCCACGGTGACTACCATGCCGGCCTCCAGCGGGCCTGGAATGTTGGCATCATGCACGTCCAACCCGACGTTGTGCCCCAGTCCGTGGATGAAATATTTTCCGAGCGGCTCACCGTGCCGGTCCTTTCCGTGCGCGTTCATGTAGTCCATCGCAATCTTCTTCAGACTCGGAAAACTCTCGTCTCCGGGCGGACCCGCCATGTAGATTCCAGGTTTGATCGCCGCGATGGCTGCCTTCTGCGCTCCCAGCACAATGTCGTATAGCTCGCGTTGACGCGGGCTGAATTTGCCCGACACCGGGATGGTGCGCGTAACATCGCTGGCGTAATCGGAACATACTGCAGCCGTGTCCATTACCACCAGTTCACCGCGATCCATTCGTCTGGCGTTGGCTGAATAGTGCAGCACTGTGCCGTTGGGCCCCGAGCCGACAATCGGGGCATAGGCGTGGCGGTCGCAACCGTTTTCCAAATACACGTTGGACACGGTTGCCGCGAGTTGGTACTCGTACAGCCCGGCCGCTATGCGCTTCCATGCCGCACGATGTCCTTCTATAGTGACATCGGTTGCGTGCTGAATGGCGGAGATTTCAGCGGCCGATTTCTTCATGCGCAGCTTAGAAATCAGCGGCGCGGCATCGCCAATGTGCCGGAAAGAGTAACGGGCTTTCAGCTTCTCGCCGTCCGCCTGCCCCGGCAGTGTATACACCTTCTCGCGCTCATCCAGAGCCTTGGCAAGTGCGGTCTCAAACTGCTGCGTCCCTTGCACCATCTCGAATCCGCTTACCGCGCGCGCCTCGGGATCCTCAGCCGAGCTTCGCTTTCCAGTGAATTTCTCGCGTTTCTCATCGTGTGCCGGAAGAAACAAAATTTCCTGGGTCGGGGTAAGAAGCAGCCTCGCACCGGGCTCGGTCCAGCCCGTGAGGTAGAAGAAATTAGCCTCCTGGACGAACGCGTAGACTTCGTCCGGAGATTCCTTACGACCGAACAGCACGATGGTGCCGTCCAGTCCTTTGCGCAAGGCGGCCCGCCGCGCTTGATACTCCGATCGGGGCAGGGCAGGCGCGCCAGTTACACTCAGGCCGCACGACCACAACACCGCCGCTAAGCACAGGGTGTGCATCTCCAAAGTATACCGATTAGTGGCCGCGCCGCCCGACAGCATCTGTGGTAAGCGGAGCGCACACGGACGTTCACTTGGTTGTAGCCGGGATAACCGGGAGCGTTGGACCGATGGCCACCTGCGGAGAGATCACCCGTGCCGTACACTTCCAACGCCTCTCCCGCAACGCCGGGTTGCTCGAGTCCTGTGGGGCAGGCATTCCTGCCCAATGCCACTTACTTTATTGCGCCCAGTTCCGGTAAGCGCTTATTACGGAAGCGGTTGCGGATGTTTCGGTTAAAATAGCCACCTTTGGACGGAGCCGCGAGAAGTTCCTGATAGCGGGAGGCTGGAACCTCGAAAAAGCGATAGGTTTCACCTCCACTGAAGCAGACCTCAAGTAGATT
>JBBSHP010000252.1:0-6745 GCA_038232555.1 Bryobacterales bacterium | reverse complement strand
TACATCGACTCGTACGTTTGCTCCACGCTTCTTTCAGACCTCGCCTCGCGACGACGCCCTTGCGTTTCGCTATGACTTCACCTCCATCAGGTTGTCAAAAGGACTTTCACCTTCGAGCTGTCGAACATGCTCGGCACACAAAAAGGGCGCGCGGCAGGGTGCGCCGCGCGCCCGATCACAGTCGCGGAGATCACCTTACGAAGCCAACATCGCGACCCATGTTGACCGATCATGCAGCATGTTTGTGAACACGCAGGCCACGATACTTATCTATGACTTCGGGTCCAAAACGGTCGGACGACGTTCGCATTTCGGCGCAATAGTCTCCGCTGCGTTGAATCGTGCGACGCTTGCGCGCCAGTGCGGCGACGCCGAACAGCCCAGCGCCGATTAGCATGGCAGTCCCAGGCTCCGGCGTTTCGTGACTATTCACGAAATTGCTTATGAACGAATTCGCACTAGGTTCCGAAATGTCCTTCAGAATGAATACCTGAGATTGGGCGGAAAATCTCCCAGCCGTGACCGGAGGATTTGCGAAGTTCGCAAGAACGTTGCCGAAACAGATCCCTCCCACAAAAGCCTGGTCACAAACGATTTCTCCTATACGTGTATCTCCGGAACCATTGTGGTAGTTATCAACTCCGTCGATCTGGAAGCTGCCGTCCACGGTAGAGACGCGGTATTGGAAAATGGTATCGACCGGCGGCATGGGAGTTGTTATTTGAAACCCTAAGTTTACGCCTCCGGAAACGACTCCCGTTCCAAGGGCGGAAAGAAATATGGTGGAACCGAGTGGGGCAGAAGTTAGCGAAAACTGATCGAATACAAGGCCGCCCAAAGAGCACCCCATTACGAGAGTGTTGGTGTTAGAGCCTAAGACGGTGAGGCAGTCGACCGGCGCGGCGCCTGCCAGTGTGCAAGAAGCCAAGAGACTCAGTACAAGGATTACTTTGTTCATTGCATGCCCCCTCCTGCGGAGCATCTCAATCGATGCCCGAAGAACGATCGGGGGCAGGCAGGTCCCCACGCAGGGGACACGCTGTAACTACCCGGATAGTATGGCCCAGGAGTAGCGCTTTTGAGGATTTGTTTAGAACGGTTTTGTAATAGCAGTACCAAAAAGGGGGTGGGTGCCCGCATCGGTGAGCCGCTTTCCTTGGAAGTGTTGAAAGGCTTAGTGGCCACGCATTAAGACATAGTAAGCCTTTTTGATTGCAAGTATTTAGTTGCGAAATTACGCTGAATTACGTTAGCATAGTCGTACGTTAGCTCAATATAGACGCAATAGACGCACGCAGGTTCGTGTACTGGGGGAATGACCTGACTTTACTCAGAGGGATGTTTTTCCCGGAAGGGGTAAGATTACACCGCCCAGGTGCCGATATATGACTATGGGTTTAGGGGTCGCCATAACTGTGTTAGCCGCGAGCGTATTTGTAGCTCCCGTTGCCCAAGCTGGCTGGATAGCGCTGGGACCGTTCGGAGGCGAAGCAAATATCGTTCGGGTGAGCGCGAGCAATCGAGAATTGGTAGTCGCCGCGGCGCATAATGGACTATTATTCCGAAGCATTGATAGCGGAGCGCATTGGACCCCGCAGCGTTTTCCTCTGCAATTATCCTGTGTCCTCCACGCTTTTGAGATTGATCCCGAACATTCTGACACTTGGTATGCGGGCGTAGAAAGCCGTTACACCTCCGCAGCCGGCTTGTATCGGACCAAAGACGGCGGGCATTCCTGGAACACCCTGGCAGGCCTGAAAGGGGAGTCCATTTGGGCGCTTTCGATCTGGCAAGCCGACCCCCGCATCATGGCTGCCGGTACCGAGCAAGGGGTTTTCCTAAGCCGCGACCGGGGCGAAAACTGGTCGCGCATCTCCCCTGAAGCGAACCGGGATTTACGGCCCGTCGTTTCGCTGGCGTTTGATCCCCGGGACCATCGCATCCTGTACGCTGGCACCACGCATTTGGCGTGGAGAACAATGGATGCCGGCGCAAATTGGGAATCGATCGATGCCGGCATGATCGACGATTCTGACGTATTCAGCCTTCGTGTGGATGCAAATAAGTCTGCACTGCTATTCGCGAGCGCGTGCAGCGGCGTTTACCGGAGTGATAGCGCGGGGGCGCTGTGGACCCGGTTGCCCACACCTGCAGGGGCATTTCGGGCTTATCACGTTACGTTGGACCCGGAGAATCCCGGGACGGTGTTTGCGGGAACCGGTCTGGGTTTACTGAAATCCCCCGACGGTGGCGCGACCTGGCGCAAGGTGAGCGACGATATCGTGGAATCGATGGCCTTTGACCCGGCCCGCCAGGGGCGCATTTATTTTGCATCGGCTACAGCCGGCCTGCTGTCCAGCCTGGACAACGGGGATACGGTGCAGCCCGCGAACCAGGGCTTTTCAAACCGGAATTTTACCTCCTTCGACGGCCGGGACGGCACTCTGTACGCGAGCAGCGTATACGAGCGCAATGGCGGGCTTTTCCGCAGCGACGACCAAGGCAGCACCTGGCAACGGATCACGCCGGCTGCTCTTCCCGCCGATGAGAACATTCTGGTGACAGCGGTGGCGCCTGGGGATCCTAGCAGTGTTTACATCGCAACCGCCCACGGCATACAGAAATCAAGAGATCGCGGCCTCACCTGGAAGCCATTGCGGGCTCCGCCCCTAGCTGAACGCATTACGGATTTCACCGTGCTTATGGGGAAGTCGCTGGGGGAACCCCGGCCGGTGTTGCTCGCTGGGACGCCCGCGGGGCTGTTTCGCAGCGACAACGACGGAACGACATGGACCAAGGCGGTCTATCTCCGGTCGGGGCAATCTGGTCCGCTGCCAAGCTTAGTGGGTCCGCAAGTCAAGCTCTTGCAGCGATCTGCTCAAACCGGAACCGGAGTGGTCACGGGCACCGGGGCATTTTTCAGCACCGACCAAGGCATGTCGTGGTCTGCGTGCCCGGTGCCAGTGCCATCGGCACACTGGTATGGAATCGCCTTGAGTGCCGGGCAACCTGGCAGCGTCTGGGCAGCCACTTCTCACGGGCTTTTCTACTCGTCCGATCGATGTCATACCTGGGAAGCCATACGGGGCGGGCTCTCTTCCGGAGATAGCGTGACTTTGATCTACGCACATCCGACTCATCCGAATGAAATGTTCGCTGCGCAGAATGGTCAAATCTTTCAATCTACGAATAAAGGTTTGAAATGGCAGAAGATGGAGAACACCGACGGGGATGGCTCTTACGCTTCCAGGCTTCTGATCGTGCCCTCGGCGCCGGATCGTCTGTTTGCATTATTGGCGCGGCGCGGTATCTTGGTTCATACAATCGGCGGAGCAACGTTGTCCGCTGAATCACCTTTAACAAACAATTCCGGCAAAGGTTCGCCGGATGAAGCACACAACTGACTAAGGAATTCACAATGGGAGAACAAATGATTCGAGGTTTAAGTAGGCGCGCCGGGTTGACGGTGATGGCAATTATGGCGTTGGCCGTGCCCGTAGCGGCACAGACCAGTGACCAGCGTTTCACGGTAATAGAGGTGACCCCGTTCTTTGGGTACCAGTGGTTTTATGATCACCCAATTCAGAAGACCTTGGCGGGACCGATCGGCGGCGTTCGCTTAACGGAAGATTTCTCACGGTACTGGGCCCTCGAAGAGTCTGTGACGGTCGGACACAACGATGTACGCCTCCGGTTATCCTCACCTTCCAACCGCACGATCGACTTTGAATCCAGTAACTTCACTTTTGCGATCAACCCCGTTCTCCATTTGCGGCCCCGAGAAGCGCGATTCAGGCCCTTCCTAACGCTGGGTCCCGGGTATACGCGCTTTATTCCAGAGGAAAACGGCCTATTCAAAGCCGGCTACACCGGACCTGGCGTAAGGGAGTTGGAAGAGAGGTATGGCCCCTCACTTAACTATGGTGTCGGTGTGAAATACAACATGAACAGGCATCTGGGGTTCAGGGTGGATGTTCGTGGCCAATGGAGCCAGACCTCGCACTACGGGATACCTCGGAGCCCGGGTGGGCCTGGCACGATTTACAGTCCGCACGAAGGCAGTGAGGATGCTCTTCAGACCACGGCCGGCCTCACGTTCCGGTGCGGTGTTCGCGAGCCGGTGCCCTACGTCGCTCCAGCTCCTCCGCCGGTGCGCCCGGTGGAGGCACCGCGTCCTCCCGATCTGCAGGTTTCGGTTTCGGGCGCCATGCCGGTTTGCCCGGGAAGCTCTGTGAAGTTGACCGCCACTACCAGCGGGTTCCCGTCCGGTCAGGACTTAGCGTATGCCTGGACTTCTGACAGCGCAGCAGTGGGAGGAAACAACTCCACAGTAGATATTCAGTCAGACACGGTGGGTTCTAAGCGGGTGGCCGTGACGGCCAGCGCGGGAGCTCTTTCGAAGACCTCAGACCCCGTCACGGTCGAGTTCCGGGAGTCGGCGCCGACCATCAGCGCATTCACCGCGACCCCCAACAGTATCCAGAAGGGTCAAACTGCGGCCCTGAGCGCCACGCCCAATTGGGATTGTAACGACCAGACCACGGTGACATATAGCGTGGAAGGCAGTGGGAACGGGACTGTGTCCGGCACTACGTACGACTCGAGCACAGTGACATTTGACAGCAACGCGACTGGCGAGCAGCGCAAGACCGTAACGCTGACAGCCTCGGCCAGGAACAAGGGCGGGGAAGGCCGTTCCACGACCACTGTCACCGTCATCCAGAAGCCGCAGGCAACCAAGAACGAAATCAATTTCCCGAAGGGCAGCGCCCGCGTTAACAATTGCGGGAAGCGATTGCTGCTTCAGGATCTAACGCAGAGACTGCAGGCCGATCCTCAAGCTACTGTCATCCTGATTGGCCATATCGACAGTGGCGAGAAGAACATGCGCACGCTGGATCGTCAACGCGTTCTCAATACAGCAGCCGTTCTCAGCGCCGGCAAGGGAATTTGCCCGGCCCTGGATCTTGGTCGCGTCAAAGTAGGCTGGGTCGGAACTGATCAGAAATCCGAACCCAAGCCCACCATGTGTGAGGTCTCAGTGAAGGAGCGCCGCAACCAGTACGTGAAGGACAACGACGACACAGCGAAGTTCCGCCGCGTCGAAATCTGGTTCGTGCCCTCCGGAGCCGACATGCCGGCCGACTTGCCGGCTGTTCAAGCTCCGACCGCTAAAGCCGTCAAAGCCCTGGGCTGCCCCCGGTAGTTAGCAACACAGTGCGCGCCACGGAGCTAACCCTCCGTGGCGCTTTTTTGTGTGTGGTTCCGAGTTCCCACCCGGCTTCTCGAGGTCCCAGCCGGCGCTGGAAAGTGTGTTATCTTGGCCAACATGCGGACCGCTCTCCTCCTATTCGCAACCCTGCTATGCCTCGCGGCCGCCGATGTGGCTGGCACCTATAAGGGCTCGTGGTCCGGGGCCGCCAATGGCGACTTCCGCTTAAAACTCGAACAGAGTGCCACTGGTGATTGGAAAGCCGACATCGTGTTCACGATGGGGACCGATGAGGTGAAAACGAAGATTAAGTCGGTCAAGGTTGACGGATCGAAAGTCGACATCATCTACGATTTCGATCTCCAGGGCAACGCTCTTGAATCGGCCGTGACGGGTCAGCTCACCGGAAAAATCATGGAGGGCACTTACAAAACCAAGACAGTTGCCGATGGTTCGCCCGTGGACGAAGGCACCTGGAAAGTCAGTGCACAAGAGTAGAGCCGCACTAGTCCTGTTACTTTGGGCTGGGGCGCAGTTCGGGGCGGCTGCGATGGCCAAGAAAAAGCCAGGCTGCCATAAAGCGCATGGGGACGTAGGGTATAAGATGACCTCGATGCCCCCGCCCAAGCTGATGACCGGCATCGGGTCCAGTTCGCTCAAAATCACTTCCAAGTCGGCGGCTGCACAAGCGTATTTCACTCAGGGCATTGAGCTGTTGCACTGTTTCTGGGATTTCGAAGCGTATCGTGCGTTCAAGGAAGCGGCGCGCCTGGATCCCGAAGCACCCATGGCCTGGTGGGGCATCGTCCAAAGCATCGGCGAGTACCAGGCCATGAATGACGAAAAGACCCATGCCCTCGAAAAAGCGCAAAAGCTGATGGAGCGTGCGTCCGAGCACGAGCGCTACTATTTGCGGGCTCAAAAACAGCAGCAGGACAAAGACAACGAGGACGAGGCCACGCGCGAGATGGAGGCGCTAGTGGATAAGTATCCGGACGATACCGACGCCAAGCTGTTCCTGGCGATCTCATCGGCGAGCGGCTACGATTCAGATGGACGCCCGAACAAGGCAGCATTGTATCCGCGACTTATTCTTACAGATATTCTGGCAAAACAGCCCGATAACGCAGCCGCGAACCACTATCTTATCCATGTATTAGAGGCCGGTCCGCACGCCGAAGACGCGCGGCGCTCCGCTGATGTTCTCGCGAAGCTGGCGCCGGCGTCGGGACACATGGTGCATATGCCCGGTCATATTTATTACAAACTCGGCGATCACGACAAAGCGAGAGCGGCGTTTCTGAGTTCGATGAACGTCGACGAAAGCTACATGAAGCGTGAGCATGTGGGCCCCACCGACGACTGGAATTACGCTCACAACCTGAGTTACCTGATCGCCAGCGATGCCGAGGCGGGCCGGTACAAAGAGGCGTTTGAGATAGCCGCAAAACTGGATGGACTGCCCGCGAATCCTTTCCTTGCGGTGGGCAGTCCAACCCACGCCACTACCGTCGGGGGCGCCACGGCGCGGCT
>JBBSHP010000251.1:0-6765 GCA_038232555.1 Bryobacterales bacterium | reverse complement strand
GGGGGTGGTGCTGGTGGGCTGGAGCATCGACGGGAACGGAGCCGGTACGCTGCTCACTACCGAAGAGTGCCTGCTCAGTCCGGTACAGGCCCGCAATCCGCACCTCAACCGCGACCAGTTGGAGCAAGTCTTCGCCTCGCATCTCGGTATCCGCCGGACCATTTGGCTGGGGCAAGGAATTGCCGGCGACGATACCCATGGCCACGTCGACGACATCGCTCGCTTTGTGGACGGGAACACCATCGTGGCGGCCGTCGAAGAGGACCCATCCGAAGCCAATTACGCGCCCCTCCAGGACAATTTAGACCGGCTGCGCCGCACTGGTTTTCACATCGCCGAGTTGCCGATGCCGTCGCCGGTGTACTTCGACGGACAGAGGCTCCCCGCCAGCTATGCCAATTTTTATATCGCGAACGGACTGGTCCTGGTTCCCACTTTCAACGACCCCAAAGATCGAGTCGCGCTCGACATCCTGGCCGGCCTCTTCCCCGCCCGGCAAATAGTCGGCATCGCCGCCACCGACCTGGTGCTCGGGCTGGGGACCCTGCACTGCATGACGCAGCAGCAACCCGCGCCCGCTGTCTCGTGAGGCTATCCGTGATAACTTGTGAATGAATGAAACGCCGACAAGCGCTCCGCTCACTCCTCAGCCTTCCGGCCATCACCGCTCTACCAGCGCTGGCCCAACAGGCGCCTACCGACAAGACCAAGCCGCAGGCCGGAGAAAAACTGCCGCCCGAGTTGAAGCCGGCTCCCGTCGAAGAGAATCCCAAGCTGGCCATGACCGCGGCCGACGCCGTGGCTCCCGGCACCGTGCGATTCTTCACCCCGCCCCAGTTCGCAACTTTGCATCGCCTGGCCGACCTGCTCGTGCCACCCCTTAACGGAAAGCCCGGAGCATCGGACGCGGCCGTACCCGAGTTCCTCGACTTTCTGATCGGCCAATCTCCCCACGATCGCCAGACCCTCTATCGTGCAGGACTGGATCGACTGGAGACCGAAGCCCAGCGCCGCCATTCGAAGCCGTTCGCCGGCATCACCCCGGAGCAGGCCGATGACCTGCTTGCGCCCGTGCGCCAGAACTGGAGCTTTGGCGGTCCCGCCGATCCGTTGGCCCGGTTTCTCCACGACGCCAAAGACGATGTGCTCCGAGCCACCGTCAGTTCCCGCGAGTGGTCCGCTTCGGGATCGCAGCGCCGTGGCGCTGGCGGAATCGGCAGTTACTGGTACTCGCTGAGCTAACCGGCATGAAAACCGACTACGACGTTCTCATCATCGGCTCCGGCGCTTCCGGCGGAATGGCCGCAAATACCTTGACCAAGCTGGGCGTGCGCTGCCTGATGCTCGACGCCGGTCCCCAATTGGATTTTGAGCGCCAGCGTACGCTCAAGGCTGTCTACGATCTGCCCTACCGCGGCTTCGGCCAGCCCGGCCGCTTCCCGCACATTACCCAGGCGTCCGAATTCGACGCCAACATTTGGGCCGACGAGAAACAGAATCCCTACAGCTACGATCCCAAAGATCCGTATTACTGGGTTCGCATCCGTCTGATCGGCGGTCGCACTCTGCGTTGGGGGCGCGCGTCCTGGCGGCTCAGCAATTACGATTTCAAGTCCAAAGACCACGACGGCTTTGGAGACAATTGGCCAATCCGTTATGAAGACCTGGCCCCGTTCTATGACCGAGTCGAACCAATGTTCCGCGTCTCCGGGCGCAAAGAAGGGTTCCCGCAGTTACCCGATGGTGTGTTCCTCGAAGACGATTCGCGCGACAGCCTGAGCGTCCAGCGTTTTCTGGATTCCGCCAAGCGCTTAAAAGTGCCCACCACCAAGCAGCGCCGCTCCACCGGCACGCTGGCCAGCTCCGTAAACCTGTTACTGCCCGATGCTCTGGCAACTGGCAATCTCCGCATTGTGCCGAACGCGGTTGTGCGCGAACTCACGGTTGACCCGAACACCGGCCTGGTTAACGGAGCTTCTTTCGTGGATCGCGTTTCGAAGCGCGATTATCACGCCCCGGCACGCGTCGTCATTGTCGGCGCGTCCACTTTGGAGAGCACCCGTTTGTTGCTCAACTCGCGATCGCGGCAGCACCCCCAAGGTCTGGGAAATTCCAGCGGCGTGCTCGGCCATTACCTGTTCGATCAGTTCTATATCAAGAGCGTGATCACGGCCGTGGTGCCGGAAGCGCGCGGCGGCAAGGGCGGGCGCAACCTGATGGGCGGAGGCGGCTACATCCCCCGCTTCCGCAATCTCGATAAGCGCGCAGACAATTTTATTCGCGGGTATTCGTATGACTTCGGGAGCGGCGGAACTCCGCCCGCCAAGTACATTCCACATTACGGCGAAGCGCTGTTGAAAGAGCTGAACGAACTCGCCAACACATCCTTCAGCATGACCTCCATGGGTGAAGTCTTACCGCGCCGCGAGCACCACGCCCGCATCGATCCGAACGTCAAGGACGAGTGGGGCGTCCCGTCGCTGCATATCTCCCAGCGGTACACCGATAACGAATACGCGATGGCCAAGGATTCCAAACATATGGCCGAAGAGTTGTGCCAAGGCGCCGGTTTCGAGGTGCTGTCGTCACACCACGAAATGGTCCCGCCCGGGGAGAGCATTCATGAGTTAGGCACCTGCCGCATGGGCTCTGACCCCAAGACATCCGTCTTGAACGCATTCAACCAAAGCCATGATGTAAAGAACCTCTTCGTCGTGGACGGAAGCTCCTTCGTCTCCGGCGGCTGCCAAAACCCAACCCTAACCATCCTCTCGCTCTCCATGCGCGCCTCCGAATATCTGGCAAAACAAATGCAAAACCGCACCCTGTAGGCTCAGTGTGGAGCAGGCATTCCTGCCTGCTTTCTTACCCGATACCCTGAGAATAAGCGGCTCACGAGTCCAGAAGTTAAACTTGCATTCAGAACTCACCTACCTTTAGAATGCCAGCTCACCCATTCATCCAACGGTGGCAAAACTCCGCCGCAGCCGAGCGAGCCAATTACCAGCTGTTCCTATCGGAGCTGTGCGATTACCTTGAAGTCCCGCGCCCCAATCCAGCCGTAGCTGACGGTCGTGACAACAAGTACGTATTCGAGCGGCCAGTAACCTTCCGCTATCCCAGGTGGTCTTTCGAGCACCGGATTTATTGACCTGTACAAGCAGGGCTGCTTCGTTCTGGAAGCCAAGCAGGGCAGCATCGCAGTGAACGACGCTCCTCTCCTATTCGAGCCTTCCCGTCGCCGAGGCGTCGGAGTCCGTGGCACACCGGGTTGGGATGAAGCCATGCTTCGTGCCCGCAATCAGGCGGAACAATATGCCAAGGCGCTCCCTGCCGCACACGGATGGCCGCCGTTCCTCGTCGTTGTAGACGTTGGCTATTCCATAGAACTCTTTGCCGATTTCTCCGGTACCGGGAAGGCCTATGTGCCTTATCCGGACTCTCTCACCCATCGAATCCTTCTCGCAGAGATGGAGACTGCCTTGATCCGCACCCGGCTTCGCGCGATCTGGCTGGACCCGCTCACTCTTGACCCGAGCCGTATCTCGGCCCGCGTCACCAGAGACGTTGCCTGGCAGCTAGCCAACCTCGCGCGGGACCTCGAAATAGATCACCCACCCGGAGCCGTCGCATCTTTCTTGATGCGCTGCATCTTTACGTTCTTCGCTGAAGATATCCACCTTCTGCCACCTGATAGCTTTTCGAATCTCCTTGCAAGCCTGGAGGACCACCTGGATAATTTCAAGCCCATGGTGGAAAGCCTGTGGCAGACCATGAACGCCGGTGGGTTCTCGCCCATCTTGCGGGAACATGTCCTGCGGTTCAACGGCGGCCTGTTTGAAACCGTGGAAGCTCTACCTCTCAACCGCAGACAATTCTTACTTCTGCGGCTTGCCGCCGCCGCCGAGTGGAAGGATGTGGAACCCGCCATTTTCGGAACCTTGCTGGAACGGGCTCTCGATGAGCGCGAGCGCCACTCGCTCGGTGCGCACTACACTCCCCGCGCGTATGTCGAACGCCTGGTTATTCCCACCCTGGTCGAACCGCTGCGTCAGGACTGGCACGACGTGCAGGCAGCCGCCCTCACCCATGAGCGCGGCGGTCGAACCAGCGAAGCGATCGCCGTGCTCATGGATTTCCGGCGCAAACTTTGTTCGATCGAAGTACTCGACCCAGCCTGCGGTTCCGGCAACTTTCTGTACGTCGCTCTCGAACACCTCAAACGGCTGGAGGCTGAAATCAACGACGCGCTGGAGGGTCTCGGTGAAAGCCAGCAAGCACTTCACGAGACCGGCCTCACGGTGGACCCGCATCAGCTAAAAGGAATCGAGCTGAATCCCCGAGCCGCCGCCATCACCGACCTGGTCCTGTGGATCGGCTATCTTCAGTGGTACTTCCGCACCTGGGGAGCTTCGTCCCTGCCTCCTGAACCGGTCATAAAGCGGTTCCATAACATCGAACACCGCGACGCTCTGTTGGCTTATGACGCGGCAGTGCCGGCACTCGACGTACATGGAAACCCGCTAACCACTTGGGACGGAGTAACTACAAAGACGCATCCGGTTACTGGCGAGCAGGTTCCCGATGAGTCAGCGCGCCGCGTTGTACTCAACTATCGCAACGCCCGCCGCGCCGAATGGCCTTCCGCGACCTTCATCATAGGGAATCCGCCGTTTCTCGGAAACTGGCGCATGCGAGGCGAACTCGAGGGAGGATATGCCGAAACGCTCCGTTCGATCTACGCAGAGGTGCCGGAAACCGCCGACTACGTCATGTACTGGTGGCACCGCGCCGCCGAAAGGGTGCGCTCCGGTCAGACCCGCCGTTTCGGCTTCATCACCACCAACAGCCTCCGCCAGACCTTTCAGCGTCGCGTGATCACTCCTCACTTGACTGATCCATCTACACCAGCCTCGCTCGTGTTCGCCATCCCGGATCACCCCTGGGTGGATTCTTATGACGGAGCAGCCGTCCGCATCGCCATGACAGTGGTGGAAGCTGGCGTGCGCGAGGGCCTGCTGTTACGGGTCGAGTCGGAAGAGCCCGGCGAAGGAGAGGGAGCCGCGAAGGTCGGCTTCATTGAACGCCGTGGGCTCATTCATCCTGATCTGACGATCGGACCGAACACGACCGCAGCGGTTCCACTTCGAGCAAATCAAGGAGTCAGTTGTCGCGGAGTCTCACTTCACGGCGCAGGCTTCATCATCACCCCGGAACAAGCTCGCGAACTAGGACTGGGCCGCGTCCACGGACTTGATCGGCACATTCGCCCATACCGCAACGGGCGTGACGTGACGTCCCGGCCTCGCGGAGTGATGGTGATCGACCTCTTTGGCCTGTCTGCTGAACAGGCGCGGCAGCGCTTCCCCGAGGTCTATCAGTGGGTCTTCGACCGCGTTAAACCGGAACGCGATCAGAACAACCGGGAGTCGTACAGGAATAAGTGGTGGATTCACGGCGAGCCGCGCTCGAACTTCCGCCCTGCACTAGGGGGCCTCCGCCGATACATCGCGACGCCGGAAACCGCCAAGCATCGCTTCTTCGTGTTTCTCGATGCCTCCATTCTTCCGGACAACAAACTGATTAACATCGCATCGAGTGATGCCTTCGTGCTGGGCATTCTATCCAGCCAAATGCATGTCACGTGGGCGCTCGTCGCTGGTGGCAGGCTCGGTTTCGGAAACGATCCCGTATACATCAAGACTTGCTGCTTCGAGCCCTTCCCCTTTCCCGACACCTCCGAACCCCAACGTGAACGCATTCGGTTCCTCGGCGAACAACTCGATGCGCATCGCAAACGCTGCCAGGGAGCTCATCCCAATCTGACGCTCACCGAGATGTACAACGTCCTGGCTGAACTTCGCGCAGGCCAGCCGCTCGAAGATGCCAGCCGCGTGATCCACGATCAGGGTCTGGTCTCCGTGCTCCGAGATCTGCATGACGACCTCGACCGCGCCGTTGCCGAAGCTTACGGTTGGCCGGCGGATCTCACCGCCGAAGACATTCTCTTCCGCCTGGTTGAACTGAACGCGGCCCGCGCCGCGGAGGAACGCTCCGGATTGGTGCGCTGGCTCCGCCCCGAATTCCAACGAGCCGCCCCGACGCAAACCGGCCTTGCTGTTGAAATGGAAGAAGAGGATCTCCAGCCCGCCCGGCTCACGCGCCTCCCTTGGCCGCCGTCACTCCCCGAAAGGGTCCGGGCCGTGCGCGATTACCTCATGCAATCGCCGGCTCCAGTGCCGGCCGAAACCGTAGCCCGCAGCTTCACACGCGCCCGTGTCCCTGAAATCAGGGCCATTCTTGAAACTCTCACCGCCATCGGGCAAGCGAAGCGCGCAGAAAGCGGCTACCAGGCATAGCCAGTTCAACAAAAACACGCCTCAATCTCCTTCCGATTCTTCAACATCTGTAAAATAACCCGTCGGGGCTCCCCGCGCCCAGGCTATCCTTAAACCGGTAAGAGATCTCCCTGATTAACCTGCTGCGCATCTTTGCACAAAATGCGCCGGAACATGCCTGCTAAAGCACTATCTATATGAAATTAAAAGGAGCCATTAATAAAAATGCGATTCGAATGCGAATTATCCTAAAAACGGCAGTTAACCAGTAGCATCAGCCAAGCGGGCTGTTGTTCCTAGGATCTTGCTTCCAAGGAAATAGCGGAACGCGGCGCTCAGAATCAGTTTCCAGCAGTGGTCTTTAGTCAACTGCTCCGCAGTGTTTTTTATTCGCTTTAGGAAGGCGCTCACATTCGTCATCATCTTG
>JBBSHP010000250.1:0-6775 GCA_038232555.1 Bryobacterales bacterium | reverse complement strand
TTGGATCGTCCGTTTTTGGTTCTGTATCGTCCAAACGCGAAAGCCCCGCCGCTATTGCCCGGGTGTGAATGGCGACATTTGTGCAATCTGCTGCGGTACGGAGCGTGAGAGAAGCATCACTTGCCCTTTGGAGTGCCCATATCTCCAGGAAGCTCACGATCATGAGCGACCGCTGGATATCCAGATTACAGACCTTCCCAACCGGGACATTCAGGTCAACGAGCAGTTTCTTCGTTCGCATGAGCCTCTGCTTGAATTTATTCTGGCGCTCGTGTTTCGCTCCTCGATTGACGTGCCTGGAGCGCTGGATAAAGATGTACAAGAGGCCATGGAGGCCATCATCAAAACTTACCGGACTTTGGCGACCGGTCTGGTCTATGATAGCCGTCCAGAAAATCCGGTGGCCGCAACCATCTATACGGCGATACGCGAAGGGTTGGACAAGCTGCGGGCAGTGCTGATCGAAAAAGGAACAACGCCGCGAGATAAGGAGTTTCTGGGCCTCTTCGTTTACCTTCAGCATGTGGAGTTGGGGCGCAACAACGGCCGGCCGCGCTGCCGCGCCTTTCTGGATTTCCTGCGCCGCATGTTCCCGGATTACAAATCGCCGGAAGCCGAGTCGCCGCTGATCATCGCATGAGCAACGGCATCACAGCGCTCATCGTGTTTGCGCACGGGTCGCGGGTCGAAAGCGCGAATCAGGCCGTGCGGGCAGTGTCAGAGCGAATGGCGCACCAAAGCGGGCAAATTGTAGAAGCCGCCTTCCTGGAGTGCGGAACACCCAACCTGGCCGGAGCAGTGGACCGCCTGGCCGCGCGGGATGCTGCTCGCATTATCGTGGTGCCCTACTTCCTGACACTCGGAACCCACCTGCAACGGGACTTGCCGGCACTGGTGCAAGCTGCCGCGGCTCGCCATCCAGCTATCGAGATCACGGTAACCGCTCCGCTGGATGGGCATCCGGCGCTGTTGACTGCTTTGCTGGATCGCGCGAATGCGGCGCTGGCCCCAGGCGTCACCGGAGAGACCGGTTGCTAGCCAAGCTGATCGAATGGCGCGATATTGCCGACGACGTCCGGCATTTCGTTCTGGAAGCTCCTGAGGTGAAGGAGCTTTACTTCATCCCCGGCCAGTTTGTCTCGTTCACAGAAGAGTTTGAAAGCAAGAAAATCACGCGTCCCTACTCAATTGCCAGCGCGCCCGGAGGCAATCGTTTTGAACTGGTGCTGAACCGTGTCGCGGACGGTTTGTTTTCGCCCCACCTGTTTGCGATGAAACCCGGCCAGACGATCGAGATGAGCGCGCCGCTGGGCTATTTTGTGTTGCGCAACCCGGGGATCGATTCCATCCTTGTGGCTACGGGCACAGGGGTCGGTCCGTTTCGTTCCATTCTCCAGGCATACCTGGGCCAAGGCGATGAACGGCAGATCACGCTTATCTTCGGGGTACGTTATGAATCGCACCTGATGTATCGGGATGAGTTCGAGAAGCTGGCGCACGATCATCCCAACTTTCGATTCTGGCCAACGTTGAGCCGGCCTGACCCTTCCTGGACCGGTCGCACGGGCCACGTGCAAAGCCACCTACTGGAGGCGCTGGGAGACCGGCGTGACATCGACGTTTATATCTGTGGACTCAAGGCCATGGTTGACGAAACCCGCGCGATGCTCAAAGGCCTTGGCTTGGACCGTAAGCAGATTATTTATGAGAAATACGACTGAGCGCCGGGGCCAGTGAGTCGAAAACTACCTCTGGCCGTTGGATTCGCGATGGTGTTTGTCGTAACGGTCCTGATCCTGCTGCGCTTTATGCCGGGGCTGCATCAGCCGGCCGATTATCTGGTGATTGGCACATTGGCCACGCTGGTCTGCATCCTGCTCGCGTTCGTGGTGTTCCTTTCCGGCACTGCAAAACGATCCGAGATGTTCTACAAGCGCAAGAAGACTTCCGAAAAATCTTAAGGCAGGTACACTCAAAAGATGTCTCTGGTAGTGGTTGGATCGGTTGCGTACGATGGAGTGGAAACGCCGCACGGCAAGGTGGAGCGGATGCTGGGCGGAGCATGCACGTATATCGCTCTGGCCGCCAGCTACTTCACGAAAACGTCCATCGTCGGGGTGGTGGGGGACGATTTCGCTTCGGAAGATATCGACTTCCTGTCGCAGCGCGGGATTGATCTGGAAGGGCTGGAACGGGTCCCGGGTAAAACGTTTTTCTGGCAGGGCGTGTATTCCGAAGACATGAACGATCGGACCACCTTGCGCACAGACCTGAACGTGTTTGCGGATTTCAAGCCGAAGCTGCCTGAAAGCTACCGGAATGCGCCGTATTTGTTGCTTGGCAACATACAACCCGCTCTTCAGCGCAGCGTCCGCGCGCAGATGAAGGGTGTGCGATTGGTGGGCGGCGACACTATGAACTACTGGATCGCCGATTACCGCGACGAACTGCTCGCGACCATCCGCGACTGGGATTTTCTGTTGATTAACGACTCGGAAGCGCGCATGTTATCGGGGCAAAACAACCTGCGGCGTGCCGCTAAAGCCATTCTCGACATGGGACCGAGCACGCTGGTGATTAAGCGGGGCGAGTATGGCGCGATTCTGTTCCGGCACGACACGCAATTCATGGTTCCCGGCTATCTGCTCGAGCAGGTGTTCGACCCGACCGGAGCGGGGGACTGTTTCGCGGGGGGCTTTGTCGGCTACCTGGCCGAGCAAGGGTACGATCTGGACAAAGGACACATCGGATCCAAGGATCTAAGCAGGGCCGTTATCTACGGATCGGTGATGGGCAGCTTCTGTTGCGAAAAGTTCGGCGTGGATCGCTTCCGCACGTTAACGCGGGAAGAGATCGACGCCCGTTTCGCGGAGTTCCGGACCTGCACAGAGTTTTAAGCTCAGCCCTCGTCATTACGGCTTTAGCGGCTCTCAGCATAGCTGCCGCGGTGGTAGTTCAAAGCAACGGCTGGACCCTTTTCTACGGGGATGCGGAGGCGCACCTCGATATCGCACGCCGGATCGTGGATTCGCGTACGCCCGGCTACGATCAGGTGGGAACGGTGTGGCTGCCGCTGCCGCATGCGCTGATGCTACCGTTTATCGTTCATGACTCGTTATGGCAAACGGGTTTGGCGGGCGTGATAGCCTCTGCCACTTGCTTTATCGGGTCGGGCGCTTTCCTGTTCGCGGCTGCGCGGAGGATCTTCGGTTCCATCCCGGCTGCGGTGGTGACGACGGGCGTCTTCGCAACCAATCCAAATCTTCTGTATTTACAGAGCACTCCTATGACGGAGGGCGTCTTCTTTCTGGGACTGCTTGGGCTGCTGTATGCGATGAGCGTCTTTCATGACAAGCATTCCTGGATGGCTGTGGTCGGGGCAGGTATTGCGAGCGCAGCGGCCTCATTGACCCGTTACGAGGGCTGGTTTCTGATCCCGTTCGCGACGGTATTCTTCCTGGTGACAGCCAGGCGCCAACAATGGAGGATCGGGCTCGCTTTCGGTCTGATCGCCGCTCTTGCACCGCTGTACTGGCTGGCGCACAACGCCTGGTATTTCGGCGATCCTCTCAGCTTCTACAATGGCCCCTATTCAGCGCAGGCCATCTATCAGCGGGCGCTCGATCAAGGCATGACCCGTTACGCAGGCGATCACGATTGGGCCAAAGCGCTGCTCTACTATGGATCCGCAAGCGAGCTGTGCATCGGTTGGGCCGCAATCCTAATTGCTGCATTAGGGGTGGCCGCCGTGCTTTGGAAGCGCATCTGGTGGCCGGTGGCATTCCTGGGGTCTCTACCCATCTTCTATGTGTGGAGCATGCACTCTTCCGGGACCCCGATCTTTGTTCCCCACCTGTGGCCGAACGGTTACTACAACACACGCTACGGCTTGTCGGCGTTGCCGCTGATCGCTTTGTGCGCGGGCGCCGTCGTTCTACTTCCACCCGCCAAGTACCGGCTCGGGACAGCGCTGGCGGCGCTCATTCTCGCTGTCTGCCCTTGGGTAATCCATCCCAGCAAGGAGAATTTGATCTGCTGGAAAGAGTCGCAGGTTAACTCGGAAGGCCGGCGGGCGTGGACCTGGCAGGCAGCGCAATTTCTGACCGCACATCGGCGATCCGGTGCCGGAATCTTTTCCCAACTAGGGGATCTGGCTGGCATCTATCGCGAAGCGGGAATTCCCTTGCGAGAGGTTCTGCACGAGGGCAACGGCGCAGCGTGGGACGCAGCGATCGCCAGGCCCGATCTTTTTTTACACGAACCCTGGGCCGTCGCGCAGGCCGGAGACAAGGTGGCAGCAGCGATCTTAAAAGCTTCCAGAACCGGGCCACACTACGAGTGTGTGCAAACCATCATCGTGAAGGACTCCCCGGTCATCGAGATATACAGGCGAACTGAAAATGGCACTTGAACAACGTATTCCATTCACCAAGGCGCACGGCGCCGGAAACGATTTCCTTTTGACCTGGGCGGACCGGGTACCCGGGGACCGTCTCCCGGAAATAGCCCAAGCGATCTGCGAGCGCCACACGGGCATTGGAGCGGACGGCTGGATGCTGGTTGCGCCCGATTCGATCCGGTTGTTCAATCCCGATGGAAGCGAGCCGGAGATGTCAGGCAATGGGACTCGCTGTGCAGCCGCACTGCTGATTGAAGCAGGTTTGGCCGGGGAGGTAGTCACTCTAATGACGGGAGCCGGCCAGAAAACTCTGCGCCTGTTCCAGCGGAACGGCCGGGTATTCCTGTTCGAGATGGACATGGGTCTACCGGTGTGGAGCGCCGATCAGGTTCACTTTCCCTTGCCGCTCTCGACAGGATCGCAAGACGTGACAATCGTGAATGTCGGAAATCCGCAATGCGCCGTTTTTAACCCCGCGTTCTCAGACCAGTGGCAGGAGATGGGTCGTGAGATTGAAGCGCATCCGCAGTTTCCCAAGCACACCAACGTGTCGTTCGTGCGCGTGCTGGACCAGCACTCTATTGAGGTCCGCTTCTACGAGCGGGGCGTGGGCGCGACGGTCAGCTCAGGAACAGGATCGACCGGTGCGGCAGTGGCGGCCATCTTGCGCAAGCTGGCGCGAAGCCCCGTTCGCATTGTTACGCCTGCGGGGGACATGAACCTTCGCTGGGAAGATTCGGTCTACCTGAGCGGACCGGCCCAGCTCATCGGCACCGGCGAGTTCTTCTTCAGTTAGTAGCCGCTCGGCCGAATCCAAAAGCTCTCTTCCCACTTACCGCTGGGCGCGATACTCTGCAGATCTTTGTAGACACCTGCGTGGGCCAGGTTGAAGGCGTCCGTAACGCCGGACATCGGCTCAAAGCAGATAAATTCCTTGCCGGGAGGCGCATAGACCACCGCAACCCGGTATTTCGGACCGTACCGGATTGCAATCTTCTGGGTCTTACCCTGCACGGAAAATTCATCGCCGGCGGTCAGATCTCCATACACGTCGTCTAATTGACGACCGGCCAATGGTAGAGGATCGGGTAAACCGATGGGCTTGGTTTCGCCAGTCGGGATCAATTTGTCAGAGAGCGAATAGTGGGAGCGGGCCGCCAAGTGCACGCGCCACTGATCGCGCGGAGCATCGGTGATTTGGTAGTACGGATGGAATCCCACCGAGACCGGCATGGGCTGATCGGAGAGATTCGCGATGCTGACGCGCACCTCCAGAATCCCATTGGCGAGCTTATGCGTGATCTCGATCGAATGCGCGAACGGAAACTGCGCCATCCAGTCGGGGTACTTCCAAAACTCCAGACGGCTGGTGACTTGTGCAGAATCCGAATCGGCTCGAACGCCCTGCACTGTCCAGCGGTCTGTGAACGAGACCAAGCCGTGAATCGGGAGATGGTTCTGATCGTAGCGTAGATTGCCGAGTTCCGGGTTCAACACAAATTTCTTCCCGTTCGCGTAGAAGGCATCCTGATCCAGGCGGTTGGCCCAGGGCGACAGGAGCGGAACCCCCAGCAGTGCGGGCTTCTGTTTGAACTGGGTGAGGTTTTGGTAAGGCGACCACAACACCGGCTTACCGTTGACGATCATGGAGTAGGCATTGTTGCCGATGGAAGGAACGATAGTGACCTCGGTCCCATGCGCGGCGTCGGCGAGCTTCACTACTTCAAAACCATCCACCGTCAGTTTCCGGGCGGAGTAATTCGCAGCGTTGGACATAATCTGGGCCATAAGAGGAAGCGCTACCAGCAGGCCCAGGCGCATTGTTATTCGGGTTCGCTGGTGTCGCGCAGGTCGAGATCCGTATACTTCTGGCAGCATACGCAAATGCCGGGAGTGTATGTGCGAATGTAACAGACGTCGCACCAATAGGTCACGTAGAGCCTCTTGCCGCCCTGGTGAACAAACAACGCCTTGGTGTGGATCGGGTCTATTTCGAAAAGTGCTGGTGAGTTGAAGTGGCCCACCGCTTCCAGATCCGCACCGGCCAGCCGGCTATCTTTCAGAACTCCCATGGTGGGCTGGTCGCCTTGCAACTGCACAGGCTTTTGTCCTGCAATTTCGAGTACCGGGCTCTGCCCCGCGGTTTGAGTCAGCTTGCCCCGTATTGATAATCCGGGCACGGCAGCAAAGCCAGTGATCACCGCCGCAAAAATCGAGAGTAAAAAGCGCCTGGTCACCTACTCTCATTGTATTCCGGGTCTCATGATCGTTTCTTGGACTTCATCAAACGCGAGTCGGCTGCTGCGGTTTCATTTGCTTTGGCATTTATGGAGGCCAACAGCGCGAGAGTTTGGGCGACCTGGGGATGATTCCCAC
>JBBSHP010000249.1:0-6796 GCA_038232555.1 Bryobacterales bacterium | reverse complement strand
CGGCTCATGTTCTAACAATCCCCTCGACTAGCCGCGCAGCAAGTGCGCGAGTTGGTCGGGACCTAAGCTTTAGCATTGGACAGGCGCTCCGAACAGTCGGCGCGCCTGTTCTGCGTCTGGCCCGGTTCTCCTCCGCAAGCGGGCCCGCACCTATGAGATCCCGGAACCGCGCTCAGATTCCCTACCGAAAACCATAGCTAGGTCTATCTATCCCATTGATATGAATAGGCTTACACTTTGGTTGCAAAGGTGCTCTCCACATGATTCAAGTTGGGACGGCTTACCAGCCGATCTAAAAAGGACCCTATGACCTCCATCATCAATCGTTTCGCCGCTTTGGCGACCCTCTTATTTCTCGCCTCAGCTTTATTTGCCCAGACCGAGACCGGGCAAATCCTGGCACAGTACTCGATCCTACCGGCGCCGCCATAACGAACGCGACCGTGACGGTTACAAATAACGCAACCGGAGCCATCCGGACCTTTACTACTGGCGGTAGCGGCGAGTACACAGTCCCAAATCTGCAACCGGGTAATTATCAGGTCTCGGCAGCCTCCCCGGGTTTCACGACCATCCAGGAGCGGGTCACGGTTGCTGTCGGAGCGAAACTGGGTGTGGATTTGCGGCTGAATGTTGGGAGAGCCGACACCATTGTGGAGGTCGCGGATCATGCCGTCGCAATCGATACCACCACCCAAACCCTTCAATCGGTAATCGATAGCAAACAAATAGTCGAACTGCCCACGCTCACGCGGAACCCTTACGACTTGATTGGCATCACCGGCAATGTTTCCGAAACGGATCCCGGCGGCAACGGCGTCGGTTACGCAATCAACGGGCAGCGCTCGGCGTCCACCAACGTTCTGCTGGACGGCGTGCCGAATAACAACGAGTTCGGCGGCTCGGTGGGACAGCAGGTTCCGCTCGATTCCGTTCAGGAGTTCAGTGTTGTAACGAGCAGTTTCACCGCGGAGTATGGCCGCGCCTCGGGCGGCGTCGTTAACGTCGTGACTAAGTCCGGAACGAACGCTTTTCATGGGACAGCCTACGAGTTCAATCGGGTTTCCGCGCTGGGATCGAATGGATTTGACCGAAATGCCAACAGCTTGGCCAAGCCGGTTTACGACCGGAATCAATTCGGATATTCGATTGGCGGACCTGCCATCAAGGATAAATTGTTCTTCTTCGAAAATACCGAATGGATTCGCGTCCGCAGCTCGTCGACGAACATCGCCTATATTCCCTCCGCCCAGTTCATTGCCGCGGCGGATCCTGCGACGCAAAACTTCTTCAGCACGCTGGGCCAGCGTCGCCCCGGATTGCAGGTATTGCAATCGTTGAGCAAGAGCCAGTTGCTCGCCAATGGTACCAACATCTGCAAAGGAGCGGCTGCGGCCGGAGGCTGTAATAAACTGCCAGCCAGCCTGCCCCTATTTGACCGGGTCAGCTATAACGTTCCAAGTGATTCAGGTGGAGGCAGCCCTCAGAACACCTACGAACTGGTCGGCCGCGTGGACTACAATTTAAATCAAAAAACCTCGATGTACGTCCGCTATGCCCGGTTTAATGAGAATGACTTTCTCGGCACCAATGTCAACAGCCCCTACGCGGGGTTCGATAGCGGTTCTACCAATGTCGACAATGCGGTCGCGGTCTCAGTTGTTCATACTTTCAACCCGCGTTTCGTCAGCCAGACTAAAATCGACTTCAATCGCCTGAACAATCAGCAGCCATTAGGAGCTCATCCTCCGGTGCCGACGTTGTATTACAACTCAAGTGCAGAAACTTTTATCTCTGGTACACCGATCGCCCTACCTGGGTACTCTCAATTCAGCCCGGGAAATGCTATCCCATTTGGCGGCCCGCAGAATTTTATCTTCCTCACCGAGGACATGAGTCACACATTTGGGCGTCATCAACTTCGCTTTGGGGGGCTCTACAACTACCTGCGCGATAACCGCACATTTGGCGCTTATCAAGAGGCGGTGGAGGGCTTGGGTGCCACGTCCAGTCTGGGCGTTCCCACTGACAACTTCCTAAGCGGCAACCTGCGAACGTTCCAGGCCGCCATCTATCCTCAGGGAAAATTGCCCGGCTCTACTCTTACTCTGCCAGTCGGTCCGCCTAATTTCAGCCGTAGCAATCGGTACCACGAGTGGGCCCTGTATGCTCAGGACACCTGGAAACTGTCTCGCAAGTTGACTTTAAACCTCGGGATTCGTTATGAATATTACGGCGTCCAGCACAATAAGGATCCGAAGTTGGATTCCAACTATTACGACGGCCCGGGTGCAAACATTTTCCAACAAGTTCGAGCGGGTTCCATCCAAATAGCTCCGGACAGTCCGATTGGGTCTCTCTGGAAACCCTCCAAGAACAACTGGGCTCCCCGGGTGGGTTTCGCGTACGACGTTTTTGGCGATGGCAAGACCAGCCTCCGTGGCGGTTATGGGATCGGTTATGAACGCAACTTTGGAAACGTAACGTTCAATGTAATTCAGAACCCGCCAAACTATGCGGTTGTTTCCCTACAGGCGGGTGTCGACGTGCCCAGCCTAGCGATCACCACGAACAATGTCGGACCTCTTGCGGGGAGTTCGGGCACAAAGGTTTTCCCCAAGAGCAGCCTGCGCAATGTCCTTTCGGATATCAAGCAGGCCTACGCGCACTTCTATAGCGCCTCGCTTGAGCATGAATTTGGCGGAGGAGTGCTACTCGCGGCCGAGTACTCCGGGTCTGCGGGTGAGAATCTTTATTCGATCTCAAATCCCAACCGCATCACAACCGGTAACCTCTTCCTGAACGATCCTTGCACGCCCGGCACTGATCCAGGCGATGCAGGCACCTGCACCTCTCGCCTTCAGAATAACCAAGTCACCAATATTAATCGCCGTGGGAATGGTGGCATCTCGAACTACAACGCGCTAAATACTCGGTTTCAGATCCGGAACTTTGAACGCTGGGGCGTCGTGCTCGGAGCAAACTATACCTGGTCGCACGCTATAGACAATCTCAGCTCAACGTTCAGTTCCGGCAGCAATGCCGCCAACCTTGGATTCAGCGATCCCTTCAATCCTGGGCTGGACCGGGGTAGTGCCGAGTTCGACATTCGCCACCGGGTATCGCTCGGGGCCGTTTGGAATATTCCTGTCTTCAAGAACCAGAGGAGTCTCAAAGGGCAGTTGCTGGGCGGATGGGAACTCGCGCCAATCTTTACAGCTCGCACCGGCAGCCCATTCACTTTATTCGACTGCTCCAATGCCATTTCGGTTTGCCCACATGCTTTTTTCAACGGTTTCGTTCCTAGGAGCGGAAATACCAACGTAGCTGCTCCAGGCGTGCCGAACCAGTTTGTCTATTACGATCTGCGGAAAGTCAACGTGGACTCGACCTTTGTCAATCGGACAAACACCAGTGACTTCGGGCCGTATCCGAGCAATTACAGCGGACGAAACACCTTCGTGGCAGCGGGTAGATGGTCTTTTGACATGGGAGTTTACAAGAACCTCCGCCTGAGCGAAAGGTTCAACATGCAATTGCGAGGTGAATCGTTCAACATCTTGAATCACGCAAATTACATCACCAGTACGGGTGACAATGATGTATCTTCGATCGATTTCGTCTCCGGGAAAAAGCAAGGAAACCGCAACATGCAGCTTGCTGTGAAGCTGATTTTCTAATCATTGTCTTGTGGGCCGGGACCGCTCCTACCAGCGGCCCGGCCTCACGCCAGCCGCATCAAAACCCTCAGTCACGAAAAAATTCACCTCAATCTCCCGTCTTTTCAACACCAATTCCCAAAACACCCTTCAAACCCCAACCCTCCGGTGTATGCTCAAGCCGGAAGGTGAATTACCCATGAGCACTCTAGCGCAGCAAATCGCAAACCGGGCCAATGCCCGAAGAAGTACCGGCCCTATCACCATAGAAGGAAGAGCGCGTTCTGCCATGAACTCGTACCTCCACGGACTCTGCGCCAAGGATTTGCTCATCGGTCCGGAAGACCAGCTGGATTTCGTTCGGATGGCCACCAACTATATGCTTGAGCTACGCCCTAATGGCGAAGTCGAGCAGACCCTTATTGATGAAATCATCGCCGCCGCTTGGCAGCTTCGCCGTGTACGCGCCATGCAAACTGAAGCATGCGCCGGTAAAGGCACTTATATCCAAATCCTGGACGACGATGCCCTGCAGAACAAGCTCGACCGCCTCGCTCGCCATCAAACTCGTATCGAGCGCACCTTTCACCGCTGTAAGAAGGAACTCAGAAACCTGCAAATCCAACGCCAAAACGAAGAGCGCCCGGCTTACCAGGAACTCTCGGCCGAGGAGATAGACGCCGAGCAGCGGCCCGCCTCGCCCGCTTCAATAGGGATTTCAGAACGAACCCAATTTGCGGCTCCCACCCACGACGACGGGGACCACGACAGCCCCACACCCGAAGAATTAGACGAACTCTACGGCGACTTCGACCGCTTGGCAGCCGATCTTGAGCGGCAGATCCAACTCAAACAGAGCAAAGCGGCCTAGCGCAGTCCTCGCTTGCCCGCCTTGTAATCGTCCCATTGCCCGAATGCTTTCATCTGAACATCCAGCTTGGTATCGGTCACCAGTTTGTCCACCTCCGCCGCTGTCTGCCGCTTTGCAAACCGCTCCGGGTTTTCGGCGAAGCCCCACACCAGCGCTGCAGCGATCGCCTCCGTCATCTTCTCTTCCCGCGTGTTCACCCGGTCGAATGTATCGGATTCCGCATGGTAGTCCGGCAGATAAGGGAGGGGATCTTGTATGCCTACCAGGTTGGGCACACCCGAAAGGAGGAAATCGAAATTGTCCGTTCCATCCAGAGCATCCGGCAGATGATCCATCGCGCCCAAGCTCGATACCATGGCCAGAGAGCGGTCAACTGGGTTCCGCAGCTCCTCGCGGCCATTCAGGTAAAATCCGCTCAAGCGGCCGGAACCGGTATCGAAAACCACCGTCAGTACGTGCCCATCGAGTTCGGAGCGGTGACGTCGCACGTACCCGGCCGAGCCGTACATGCCCTGCTCTTCACCAGTGAAAAGCGCGAACCGGATGGTGCGGCGCGGCTGCAGATGCAACTGCTGGAAGCCGCGCGCCAGGTCGATGATCATAGCCGCATTCACGCCATTGTCTTCGGCTCCGGTGCCCAAGTCCCAGGAATCCAGATGCGCGCCGATCAGCACAATCTCGCCCGGCTTCTCGCGTCCGCGGATCTCCGCGATCACGTTCTTGGACTGATAGGTCCCACCGGTTTTGTTGACGATCGTGAGCCGCACCCGTACCTTTCCCTTCTCGGCCAGGCGCGCCAGCCGCTCGGCATGCTCGCGCGAGACAATGGCGGCGGGCGATGGCGCCAGGCTGCTGTCCAGGCTAATGGGATGACGGTACAGCAACCCGCGCGGACGAGTCGATTCCAGCAACATCGCCGCCGGTTGATACTTCCGCATGGCTTCAATAAGTGCGCCGTTGCGCATGTACTCCGCGAAGAGATCGTCAAAAGTCTTCATCTCCTTGGAGTGGACCAACATGATTGCCCCCTGCAGCGATGTTCCTAACTTGGCGAGTACGTCCGGCGTGGCATCTCCGGCGTCCACCAGAAGCGCTTCCAGGGCTCCCTTGGTAGAGGGACTGAACGGCGCCGCGGCGATCCGGACCTGAAAGTTCTCTGGCGTCGTCGCCGTCGCTTCAGCCGACACCGGCAGCCATAGGTTGGGGACGTCGAAGGGTTCGACGGATATATTCTGCAGTCCGGCTTCGCGGAATTTCCGCTCGGCCCATTGTATGGACCGCTCGCACGCCGTCGAGCCGGTAGGCCGGCCGCCGATCCCGTCGCACAGCTCGCGGAGATCGTCAAGCATCGGCGTGCTGCCAAGCGCACGGGCCGCCAGGCGCTGTGGAGCGTCTTGCTGCGCAGAGAGTATCAGAGCAACGACTGTAGTGAGACTAAGGAGTGCCAATGGACGCATGGTTATGTTTTTATCACGAAGAACAAACGTCCGTCTGCCGGACGTCGGGAACGTATACGATCAAAGGAGTGCAGGCAGCCACCCGATTAGAGTACGCCAGTGACCGCAAGATCCGGCAGCGCAACAAGACCAGCTACCGTTTCGCCCATTGGCCCATCTGGATTGCTGTGTTTTTTCTGGCTCCCGGACCTTTGATTTTCGATCTTTTCGCGCACGGTTTGGATCTTCGCATGGGAATCTGGCTGACGCTGGTGCTGGCGGGCACCGCCTGGGCGGGGTCCCGCGGGCAGCTTCCCGGCGTGGAGCCCAGGCCCTATATCATTCGCTTTACGGAGGACAAGCGCAATCCCATTTACCGGCGCGTTTGCTACACCTTTGCCTGGAGCGCCGTCATAACTTTCGCGGTTCTCAATGCAGCCGGTCTGCTCATCGCAGTCGTCACGGGCCATTGGTACATGCTCCAGTTGTACCGTTACGCGTACTTCCCGATCGCGATTACGGTCTGGGTGCTGGGAGCGTTGGCGCACTTGCCGCGCGTGAAGCGGTCCACTCGGGGCGAGGGGCACGAACGCCGCTATTTTTACGGCTCGGTCTGGGCGGTCACCATCGCGCAGCCCATCCTTGGAGTGCTGTGGAAAGTGCTGCCGCACTCGCGCACGGCGGATGGCCTGAAGCTGATCATTTTTGTCGCGACGCTGTCGTTTGTCGGATGGCTGGCCATGTTGGGCGTGCTGCCCAGGACTCGCGTGATCGTGCCCGGCGAACTGGCCGTCTCCGACTAAATTCTTTTGTGCTGGCGGCCATCATCG
>JBBSHP010000248.1:0-6807 GCA_038232555.1 Bryobacterales bacterium | reverse complement strand
GATTGGAAAGAAATGCTTGTTTTCGATCGCCAGCTCCGGCCATGGCCGGTAGTGAATTCGGAACTGTATTACGAGCGCGGCGTGGATAATCTGCCGTCATACCCGATCAAACAGGATTGGCAGGAGATGATTCGCGGCGCCTATGAGATTTATTTGTCTGGTGGATATTTTGTCTACTATTATGACAACACCGCGTGGGATGTCGTGAAGCCCGATCCCGAGCCGCCCGGCGCGCAGCGAATGCAAATACTGAAGAACACTCTGGCCGCGTTGCCGTATTGGAAAATGGAGCCGAGGCCCGAACTTGCCGCCGGAGGCCCTTGTTTGGTGATCCCTGGGCTTGTTTACGCATTCTACGTACACCCGACTCCAAGCACTCGCGGGGCAGCGCCGGCCATCCCACCGAATCTGATAGCCACCGCTGCGGCCCCGGGTGTCACGCATGGTCCAGCTGCAGCGTTGGCGCGCGGATCCGCTCGAGAGATCGTGACAAACCTTACCGGGCTAACAGGTCCGGCCACTATCGAGTGGGTCAATACCTGGACTGGCGATCGCACGCAGGATAAAGTTGAAAGGCCGGGCGTATACCAATTCAACCGGCCCAGCGCATTCGGAAGTGCGCCTGCACTCTTGATCGTGCGTGCGGAACGATGACGGTCGTGAAACGAGCAACTTTTGCGGTGGTCTGGTGCGGAGTTACTGTTCTGTGCGCGCAGGACAAACCTCGAACCACCGTGGGGATCCGCGGCTCGATGTTCACACTTAACGGGCACCCCACTTACACACCCGAGGCAGGATTTGCGAATGCCAACACGAATCTGACCGGTACACTGCTGAACGTGCGAGCGGTGGAAGCCATCTTCGACGATGCAAATTATCCCGGGCAAGGCAGCCACGAACATCCTTACCAGTCGAACACGATGGGTTCAGTAAGTTTCGATTATCCTGGCGATAAGTGGGATCCGGAACGTAACACCAGCGAATTCATAGCGGCGTTGCCGGACTGGCGCCGGGCCGGCCTGCTGGCATTTACGGTGAACCTTCAGGGCGGAGGTCCGACGGACGGAAATTACGGCGAGAACGTGCCCATGCAGCCGCACAACAACAGCGGTTTTGATCCCGAAGGAAACCTGAAACCCGCTTACGCCCGCCGCTTGGAAAAGGTCATTGCAGCGGCGGATCGCCTGGGAATGGTGGCGATCGTTGGCTTCTTTTACCAAGGCTCGAACAAGCGCGTCGACATTGTCTCAGACGACCGTAACGTCCGCGCTGCGGTGGTCAACGGCATCGCTTTTCTCAAGGGGCTGCCGTACCGCAACGTGCTGATCGAGATCAACAACGAGACTAGCGTGAACGGCTACAGCCACCCACTGTTGCAGCCCAACGGAATTTACGAGTTGGTGAGACTGGCCAAGCAACACGCGGGCAAGGATTTTCCAGTCTCCATGAGTTGGTCTGGAGGCATCTTTGCGCGGGGCAGCAACGGGGATCTAGCGCTTCGCTTGGTGGATTATGTGATGTTCCACACCAACGGCAAGACCCCGGAGCAGGTCCACACCGTCATTCAGGACATGCGCGGCTGGACCGGTTACGAACGACCCCTGCTTATAAATGAGGACGGCGTGAGCACATTCAACCTGCAAGCGGCAGTGAATGCGCGCGTGGGATGGGGATACTACGACCAAGGCTGGAACAACTATCGTGACGGCTTTCAATCGCCGCCCACGAACTGGCGCATCAATACACCGTTGAAGTGGCTGTTTTTCGAGCAGGTGGCGCGCCTGACCGGGTCGCCCGCTCCTCCCCGGCCGGAATACAGTGACTCGGAGTCGCCGCAGATCGACCTGATTGGTCTCAAACCAGGCGACGTGTTGTCACAGGCTGCGTGGATCGAGGCGATGGTGCACGACCGGCACGCGCGATGGCCGATCAAGCGCGTTGAATTCTTCATCGACGACAGGCCGTATAGCTACAGCAGGAATGCACCTTTCATGTTAGGGAACCGGGAATGGTGGGACCCGCGCGACCTGGAGCCGGGATCGCACGTTCTGCGGGTGGCCGCGTTCGACATGCGCGGCCCACGCTTCACCGAAACCTGCTCATTCCTCGAAGTTCCATTCACCGTCGCTCCGCCGCAAAGTCACTGACTGAAGCTGGTCCGCCGATGCATAGGCCGCAAAGACAACCGCGAGCGTCTTCAGATATTCCGACCCGCTAGACTCAAATTCGCGACCCGACAACATGCACTCCACAAAATGGCGCTGCAGCGCGTAAACGGAATCGCCGGCGAAATTGCGATTTTCTCGCGCGTATTCGAGATTCCAGCCGGCCTCGCCCAGTCTCTTGATCCGAATATTCGATTCAGTGTCCATGGTAAGGTGTCCTCCCGTGGCGTCCACGCGAATCTCTCCGAACGTGTAGCGAGGATTGGGCGCTTCGGTTTCGTTGTACCGGTTAGCATCCCAGAGCGCGGTGGCGTCGCTCTCGAAGCGAAGAAACAACTGGCCGGCATCCTCTCCCCGTATCACGGAATTTAGGCGGCGCAGATGAGCGTAGACATAGTTTACTTCGCCCAGCAAATAACGGAACGTGTCGATGAAGTGAACCCCCGTCTCATAGATCAGAAGCCGCGGGTAATCACGGAAAAAGGGCTGACGGTCAAGATAGGCGCGCTCTCCCCATCCATCGCCGAGCCTGGTGAGCATATGGATGTGAGTAAATTCCCCAATCGTACCGGCGCTTTGAATCTCCTTGATCTTGCGGTACCAGGGCTGCCATCGAAAGTTCTCATGAACCATTAGCCGCACACCTGCAATGCGCACCGTTTCCACGATTCGCCCGGCTTCCTCGAGCGTGGGGGCCAGTGGCTTCTGACAAATCACGTGAATGCCGCGCATCGAGGCGAAGGCGCACATCTTAGCATGCGTAGGGGGCGGCGTGATTATGTCGACAAAGTCAGGGCGCTCCTGCTCCAGCATCTCTGCCCAGCTTGTGTAGGATTTTGGGATCCGGAACTCCGCTTGAACCGCGCGCACCTTTTGTTGGTCCAGATCGCAGGCCGCGACGATCTCGACTTCCGGAATACGGCTCCACGCTTCGTATTGAAACTTAGAGAAGTAGCCTGCCCCGATCACTGCTCCCCGAAGTTTGTGCGCGCCTGTGTCCGTCATCTGGTTGCTTCCACCGTCTAACCTGCCGCCAACGCGCCCACTGGTTCGCGCGGCCCAAGCGAACGCATGGCCGACCAGCAGAGGATGCCAAGAATATTCAGGGCGGCCGCTGCGAAGAAATACGCGGAGGCGCTCCCGGTGGCGGCTTGCAGAACGGGGAACGCATTCGCGCTGACGAACGAGCCCAGGTTTCCGGCCATGTTCATTGCGCCGGAAACGCTACCCGCTTTCTCAGCGGCAATGTCCGCGCAGAAAACCCAACTGGGGCTCACGGTCATATCGGAGCCAAAAACGGCCAGCGTGAAGCAGGCAGCGGCTTCGCCGGGTGTGCCAGCGCGGGTGAGCGCTAGGACTCCTGCGACGGAAATAGTGAAACCGAGTAGAGCGGGGACGCGCCGCGACCAGGCACGGTATCGGGAACGATAGAGTGCATCCACCAGCCAGCCGGCAGTCCATTGTGAAAGCGTTCCCGCGAGCAGAGGCGCCATGGCGAACAGGGCGGCCTCGCTGTCGGAAAGATGAAACTGCTTTTTTAGATAAGGCAGCATCCACGAAATCCCAATGAAAAATGTGAAATTGCTAGCGAAATATTGCAACATCGCCAGAACCATCGGCTTAGATCGGAAGATGTCCCAGAAATCGATTCGCTGTTCGGGGCTGCGCGGATCGACAAGCTCGGGGGCGTTTTGCGGGTGATCGCGGAAGAATATGAACCAGAGCACGGCCCAGACGGTGCCGAGTCCGCCCAGAATCCAGAATGAGCCTCTCCACTGCCATCGCGCGAGCATGAACGCGAGCAAGGGAAAAGATATGGCACCGCCGAGGCGGGTGCCCGAGAACAAGATGCCATTCGCGCGGCCGCGTTCTCCTAAGGGGAGCCAGTTGCAGATCGCGCGGGCGCTGCCTGGAAACGCACCGGCCTCGCTGATTCCAAACAGAAACCGGATCGCTACCATCGAAGTGAGATTCCACGCCGAGCCCGTCAGAGAGGTGAGTAGGCTCCACAGCGTGACAACAACTGTTAGCGCCACCCGTGGGCCCAAACGGTCGGCCAGCCAGCCGCAGGGAATCTGGGCCAATGCATAACCGAGCGCAAAGGCGCTGAAGATCAGTCCCATGGCGGTATCCGAAAGATGCATCTCATTGGCGATTGGCTCTTTCGCCGCGGAGATGCAGACGCGGTCCACATAAGTGATCATGGCCAGCGCGAACAAGGCGAGGACGAGTGCGTATTTTTTCAATGTTCCCGCGCTCCTTCGGGTTTGTCAGCAGCCCGCAGCGAAAACGCGGCAACCGGTCTCGTCGAGGATATTGCGCTTGTCCGCGTCCGGCACGTCCAAAGTCAGGATCTTTCCCATTTCGGTCTCAACGCTTTCAGGTAAATCGGAGCCGATCATCAGCCGGCCGCTATCGATGTAACTCAGGACCTCCAGAACATGGTGAGGCATCAGCGTTGAAAGTTCCAGCACAATATTCGGGCAGAAGTGGGCTGCGAGAATCGCTTCGTGGACATAAATTCCGCCGCCCGCGTGCGCGATTACAATCGTCAGATCCGGAAACTTTCGCGCCGGCATCATGAGCAGCGCCGGGGATGCCAGCGGGAGTCCGGAGCCCGTGTGGCAAACGACAGTCATGTGATTTTCAAGCGCAGCCTCGAAGAAAAAGTCGGTTGATGCGGACAGCGGATTGAGCCCGTGATACTGCGGTTGTAGTTTGAGGGCGCGGAATCCGTACTGTTCACGGCAGCGGCGAACCTCATTCCGAAAAAGGAAGCGATCAATCAGCGGGAACAGGCACGCGGCGCCGAACAGCCGATCCGGATTCGCATGCACGGCATGACCGATAAGATCGTGCTGCGAGCGGTAATCCTCCACCACGGGGAAAGGAATCGCGAGCGACCGGTCCACGCCGTGCCGGTCCATGTTCCGCAGCAATTCATCCGGCGTGCACGACCGTGCGCTATGGCACGCCGCGCCAAGGTGAGTGTGGGTGTCGAATATACGAAATCCGGATTTCATGGGGCTTCCGGCGAAAGCGTTACCCTGTCGTTCGCGTGCGCGGGCAGCGCCGATATAATTAACCCGGTCATCTGCCTGGTGGTAAGATCATGTCCAAGATCTCGCGTCCGCGCGGTTGGATCGGAGAACACGTCCCGGATCGCGGCACGAATCATTTCGGCACCGGTGGCGAAGGCGGCCGCCGCCGCCGCTGCCCTGGACGCAAACCAGTCGAGCATCATGGCGACGGAAAGAATCGTAGCAACAGGATTAGCGATCCCCTGTCCGGCTATGTCAGGAGCTGAGCCATGAGCGGGCTGAAAGACGGCGTAGTTTTCCCCGATGTCGGCGGATGGCGCCAGACCCATGCCACCTACAAGGCCCGCTGCCAGATCGGACAGGATGTCGCCGAACATGTTTTCAGTGACCATGACATCGAACGCCTCGGGACGCTGCACCAGATAAAGTGTGGCCGCATCGACATAGATGCGATCCGTACGGACTTCCGGAAATTCCAAGGCAATCTGATCAAAAACTGCACGGAAAAAAGCCATGGAAGGGAGCACGTTCGCTTTATCAACGAGAGTCAGGTGGCGACGCCTTGCCATCGCGTGCTGGAACCCCGAGCGGATAATACGTTCGGCCCCGCTGCGGGTGATGCGCAATTTATCTTCAGCGTAGGCGCCGCCGGTGTCGACACGTTCTTTCAGGGAATAGAAGAGACCCTCAGTGCTTTCGCGAATCAGCAGAAGATCGATTGCGCCGGCAGGTTTGTTCCGCAGAGGCGAATCGCGCTCGTGAAATAGATAGATCGGTCTAAGCCCGCAGTAGAGGTCCAGTCGCTCGCGCAGATCTAGTTGGGGCGTCATCTCTACCCCATCCGGCCAGCGGACTCCCGGCAAACCCATCGCGCCGAGGAGAATAGCGTCGAAGGTCCGTAACTGGTCAAAGACGCGGGCGGACAACGGATCTCCACTGCGGAGATATTCTTCGGCGCCAACGCTGAATTCCGTCAACGCGAAAAACGTCCGACCAAGGCGGGTTTCCACGGCTCGCAAGACTTCTACGCCGGCGTTCATGACCTCGGGTCCGATGCCGTCTCCGGGTAATACGGCCACACGAAATGGTTTAACAGACGATGGGGTCATCAGAGTCCCTCATGATTGCGTGGGTGATGGAGGTGCATCCAGATTAGATATAATATATTAAATGTTAGGTGTCAAGCGCCGAAGGCCGGTCATCATCAGAGTGCGCAAAGGCGCTGAGATCGTCGATTCGTATAACGGAGATCGGCGTAGAATTTCTGGGCTCTGGTGCAAAGTTCGTACGCGGCTGTCCGCCTTCGGATTGTTCGAAACTTCGGATCAAGCGGCCAGTACAGCATTCCAAAGTTCCGGCATTGTGGTTGAGCGCACACCCAACTTGCCGGTCTTAAACTGATGCTTCTGAATCTTCTGCACAAGCTCGATGCCGCTGATAGTCACTGCCGCGTGATCGAATCGTTTGAATCCGAGCATCGGTCTGGTGCGCTGTTTGATGCGCCGATGGTCTTGCTCAATCATATTGTTGAGGTACTTGCTCGACCGCACTCGGACCCGCCGCGGAAACCTGCCTTCCGCTTTCAGTTCTCGCACGGCACG
>JBBSHP010000247.1:0-6819 GCA_038232555.1 Bryobacterales bacterium | reverse complement strand
GGTGCCCGACGCCTGGCTGCTTCCGGAGCCCGCCCCCTCCGCGCCCATTGACCGGCGTGCTGGCTACGTCGATTACTTCACCCGCCGACTGAGCGCTTCGTCAAACTTCGTCCAGGAGGCCCTGCGTGCGCATGCCGGCATCGTTTGATTACGCGCTGGTCCGGATCGTGCCGCGGGTGGAGCGGGAAGAGTTCATCAACTCCGGTGTGATCGTGTTCTGCCTGGAGCGCCAGTTCCTGGATGCTCGCGTGGCGGTGGAAGAAGCACGTTTGCTCGCGCTCTGGCCTACCCTCGAAATCGAGTTGGTCCGTCCACATCTCGAAGCCATTCCTAAGATTTGCGCGGGTGACCTCTCCGCCGGACCGATCGCCCGGTTGACGCAACGTGAGCGCTTTCATTGGCTAGTAGCGCCGCGCAGCACCATCATCCAGGTCTCGCCCGTTCACAGCGGGATCTGTGACGATCCCGCCCTAATGATGGAACAGCTCTTTCGATCCAGCGTGCTATCTTCGTCGCCTTAGGAGCCTTTATGAAACTGCTCATCCTGGCCGCTGTGGGCCTGATCGGATCCGCTCAGCCTGTCCCGCCTCCGCTCGCTCGATTACAGGCCAACATTGAGCGGATTACCAAGTCTGTCAATGCGGATTGGGGCATCTATGTGAAGTGCCTGGAGACCGGCCAGGAGATCGTCATCAACGCGGACAAGCAGATGGACACCATGAGCGTGATCAAAATTCCGCTCATGGTGGAGGCGTTCCGCCAGATCGAGGCTGGCAAGTTTTCGTTGGCCGACAAGGTCACGTTGAAGGAGGCCGACAAGCGTCCCGGCACGGGCGTCATCCGGTCCTTCGATGCGGGCGCGGTTCTCACGATCAAAGACCTGATCACGCTCATGATCATTGTCAGCGACAATACCGCTACCGATTTGATGTTCGACAAAGTGGGTGGGACCGCTCCGGTGAATGACCTGATGAAGTCCTACGGTCTGAACACCATCAGAGCCACCGGGCCTTCCGAGGTGTGGTTCAAAGCGCTTCGGGCCGCCCCGTCGGCGGAAGAATTCCATCGGCAAGGGAAGACGCCGTTCGGCTTATCCTCCGCGCGCGACATGGGCAAGCTGCTGGAGAAGATCTCTCGTGGCGAAGCGGTCAGCAAAAAGGCGAGCGACCAGATGCTGCAGATCATGCGGGGTCAAGTCTACAGCACACGTCTACCGAAATATCTGGCGGGTGTGCGGCTGCCCCATAAGACGGGCGACTTCCTCCCTTACATTGGCAACGATGTAGGCGTCTTGGAATTTCCCAACAGAAGCATCGTGATCTCTGTCTTCACCGCGCACCACTACGGCGTGGGCTCGTACCTGGAGGACGCCATCGGACGGATCGCCGAGCAAATAGCGAACTTTTCATGGGGCCCGCTTTAGCGGCGGTCAGAACCCTTCCCATACGTACGCGGCAAAATCCCGCGTTTTGGTAAATCCCATCTTTTGATAGACCAGAATCGCCTCCTCATTGGCTGCGGTCACAGTGAGGCTGGCTTTACGGCAGCGGTGCTGACTGAGGGCCTGCAGCGAGCGCCGCATCAGCTCATACCCGATGCCCTGGCCCCGCATGGATTTAGAGACGGCCACTTGAGTGATGTGACCGACATCGCTGGCCACCAGACTGCTGAGACAGATGCCGCAAACGCGCCCGGTTTGTGCGTCCATGGCTACAAAGGAGCCGGGTTGGAAAAAGCTGCCGCAACCGGGGTACTGCACGATGTTCGCCAGAAATCGCCGGGCTCCCGAGGGTGAGCGGTATTGATCGTTGATCTCGCTGTCGATGTGGCCTCGGTACGCCGTCGATATCAAAGTGGCGGCTTCGTCCTGCTTGCCCTCCGTCCAATTGTCGATTGTGACGGAACGCGCTGAGCCGCCGCGGGGTAAGGCCTTCGCGCCATCGAGAGGCAGCTCCATGAAATCTCGCGTGAAGACTTTGAGGTAACGCCAGTGCGGTAGCGGCATCGTGGCGGCCGTGCGCAGCATCATGAGCTGGGATTCAATGCGGCGGACCAGCGGCGTTTTCAACATCGCGTCCAGGATACTGCTTAACAGTAGACTCTCGTTCTCCAGTGTGGCGAATTGTTTCAGGATGTAGAGGTCCCCGATCAGGCCTTTTCTTTCTTCACAAACGAAGTAGGAATAGCCGATCGGTTTACCATCCAGTAGCAGCGAGTAGCCGCTCAACGCCTGCATATCCAGGAATTTCCGGACTAGCCCGGCGGAGGCTTCGAAATCCCAGTCGAGCAAATCTTTCCAGGAAACCACCTCCTCATCCAACAGGAGTTTCAGATCTTCGGAGCGGAGTTGGCGCAGATCGACTAGGTGGGAGGAAGGCGATCCGGATGCCGCGGCCATCAGCCTTCTCCGTTCCGCAGGAACCGTTGAATGGACTTGGTCGCTTGACGCAGTCGATGATTGTTCTCAATCAGGCTGAATCGGACGTGGCCTTCGCCGAGGGGGCCGAATCCAATTCCCGGAGAGACGGCCACCAGCGCTTTCTCCATCAGCAGCTTTGCAAATTCAAGAGAACCCCCGGCGCGGAAGGGCTCTGGAATCGGGGCCCAGACGAACATGGATCCCTGGGGTGGCTCCACCGGCCAACCGGCCCGGCACAGGCCGTCCACCAGAACGTCTCGACGTTTTTGGTAGGTGGCACAAATCTTCTGGCTCTCCTCTTCGCATTCGCGTAAGGCGATGATGGAGGCAATCTGAATCGGCTGAAAGATGCCGTAATCCAGGTAGCTCTTAATGCGCGCGAGGGCGCCAATTAAGCGTGGATTGCCCACGCAGAACCCAACTCGCCAGCCAGCCATGTTGTAGCTCTTTGAAAGCGAATAGATCTCCAGCGCGATGTCCTTGGCTCCGGGTACCTGGAGGATACTCGGCGCTTTGTAGCCGTCAAAGCCGATATCGGCATACGCGAAATCGTGGACGATCATCGTGCCATGCCGCGCGGCCAACGCGACGATCTCGCGGAAGAAGTCCAGGTCTACACACTGCGTGGTGGGGTTATGCGGGAACGAGATCAGGATCAGTTTGATCTTGCGGGTGGCGGTCCGATACAGGTGTTCAAGACCGTTCAGAAACTCAGCGGGGCTCGGCATGGGCAGCATGCAGGCATGTCCCTCCGCCATGATCACGCCGTATTGATGGATCGGGTAGGCCGGATTGGGCGAGACCACTGCATCGCCTGGGCCGATAATGGCAAATAACAGGTGGGCGAGCGCGTCTTTGGCGCCGATAGTCGTGATCGCTTCCCGCTCCGGGTCCAGTTCGACGTCGTACTTGGAGCGATATCGCTTAACGATCTCTTCGCGCAGATGGGTGATGCCGCGTGAAACGGAGTAGCGATGATTCCGTGGGTTACGGGCCGCCTCGATCAGCTTGTTCACCACCGGCTTGGGCGTAGGGCCATCCGGATTTCCCATGCCGAGATCGACGACGTCCATCTGTGCCGCACGGGCTTTGGCCTTCATCTCGTTGATGACGGCGAACACATAGGGAGGTAGTTTCTGAATGCGATAAAACTCGTCGGGAGCGGACGGCATGATTCATTCTAGACCGGGAATCCTGCCGGCTGATCGATATGCGGGTCAAAACGCCGGTCTAGGCGTCGATCCCAGCGCGTGCGATGGTTCCCATGCAACCCGCAACGGTACGCCAGCACCAGGTGGATCATGCGTGCGCCCAGCACCACCGCTTTGCCCAGGTCCCCGGTAACCGAGGACTTGCCCACGCGGCGTCGGTAATTAATCGGGATCTCAACGAATGGAATCCGATGCGCGATTACTTCCATCAGCATTTGCGGGCCGAAGTGCGATCCCCCAATGCTGAGGTGCGGACGGATCAGCCGGGCCGCATCACGCGAGAAGAGCCGAAGAGTGCATCCCATATCCGTCAACATGGTGGTGTTGAACAGCAGTTCGGTCATCTTGGCAACGGCCCAGTTTCCCCAGCGCAGAAACAGGCCCATGTTGGCGCCCGCCCAAATAAATTCGCGGCTGGTGCGGGTGCCGAACACCACCGGCACGTCTTCGGAATAGGCCAGCAACTTCAGCAGGTCGTGTCCACTGAAGGTGCCGTCCGGCTCGGATAGGATGATGATGTCGGCGTCGCACTCATCGATACCTCGTAGCAGCGCGTGACCGTAGCCTTGCTGGGTTTCGAAGATCTCGCGGGCTCCGGTACCGGCGACCTCTTGGGAGGTTCCGGCGGCCGCGTTATTGTTCACCACAATCAGGTCGTCAATCAGCCCGGTGGCCAGATATTCGAGCGTGGCCGCACGGATCGAGGCTTTCTCGTTGAAGGTTGGGAAAACGACGGCGATGGTTTTGCCGTGCCACATGGCTATATCTGCTCATCGGCAATCTGGGCCGTCTGCTTGAGGCTCAACTGGTGGCCTGGGGCTTTTCCGCGATCACCAGAAATTGGCCCGCCCAGGGTCGGATCGGCAGCGACAGATACAACCGGACCAGCCATTGCGCCACCGGCCAGCGTCCCTTCATCGTGAACGGCAGGAAGCGGGGTTCAGCGCGGATAATCTGCCAATCCAGGGCGAGAAGAAGATCACGAAAGCCGTTGTCGGTGTAAGGAGTCTTGTGAGTGTAGTCGTCAAAGTAGCGGCGGGGCTCCAGCCGGAAGTTCGGCTGGATGACGATCAGGCGACCGCCCGGCCGCAGCACCCGTCGGGCTTCAGTTAAGATCGTGACGCCCTGTTCTAAGGTGAAGTGTTCGAAGAAATTCGATGCGACCACCGTGCCCAGGCTCGCAGTGGCGAGAGGGAATGGCTGGAGAGCGGACTGGAGGAGTGGCCGGACCGAATCGCCCCAGTAGCTGGCCAGCGCAGGATTCTGGTCGAGTGCCCATTTGTACTTAGCATGAAGCTCTTTCGAGAACTCCCCATAACCGGCCCCGAGTTCCAGGAGACCCTCGTCTTGGGCGACCCATCTCTGTACGTAACGAGAGATCGCCCTCCACGCCAGGACCCTGCGAGCGTCATAGGCGAACCGGACTTGGTGATAGGAACGGATGGGGTCGGCAGGCTCAGCCTCACGTTGGGGCGAACTCATAGACGACTCCCTTCCGTCGGCTTATAGACGTAAATACCATTCAGATAAGGCCCCGGGATGTGTTGTACCGGATGATAATTGTTCTGAATTTCCACGCGCTGGGCCGGGAGCAGGCTCGCGATCTCTGGGTTGGCTTCCCGCGGCCGCGTCAGGTCCTCAAACAGGATGATGGTGGAGAACGCATGGGCTGCGATATCGCGCCGTAGAGGCTCCGGATCCACCCTTCCAGCGCGGGCCAGGATTCCGTAGATGAGCGGCTCTACCTCCATCCGCACTCCCACCCGCAGCAATGCGTTACTCTCGGTTGATAGTACGCGTCCCCCGTCGGCCAGGTACGGGCGCAGTGCCGCTACCTGCCGCCGGAACTGCTGCTCTCTGACGATCCGGTCCGCTAGAAGGTTCCGGGTCATGCGCACGTTCAGGATGATGTGCACTGCTAAAGGGAGCTGAAGCAGGGTGATCCAAGTCTTGCTACCCCGGAAGCAGTGCGGGAAGAATTCGAGCGAGTGCAGAGCCAGGCAGGCGCACAAAATCAGAACGACAGTAGTCTCCATCTGGTAGTTAGTGTCGGAGCCGATCTTGGGTGCAGTAAGCGCCAACACCGAGGCGGCCAGTCCGAGATACACCAGCAGATCTTTTCCGCGGCTTGGCCACACCCGCACCGCTCCGGCGCAAGTCACCAGAATAAGCTGGCCCGCTCCGATCATCAGGTATTGAAGATGTTGGTTGATCTTGCCGATGGCGAAGGGGTTTAGATTCGCCCAAAACGTGTTCGCGAGAAAGCGTCCGTCCGAAGCGGCATTCATTCCCAGCACCAGAACCAGGACGATGGTCCCGGTAGCGGCGGCAAAGCGAATGGCCAGCCGGCGGTTTCGCAAATACAGCAGAAGCACGAGAGTAGCCGGGCAAGCCAGCATCGTCTGCTTGGTGAAGAATGCCAGGATCACCAGGATCGCGGCCCAGACCAGCCGGCGTTCACCCCGGATCACGTACCTGGAATACTGGTAGAAGGCCCCTATCGTGATGCAGAGTGCGAGGGTATCCACGTGCCCGGTGGTGCCCCAATTCAGAAGCAAGCAGGTGCAGGTGCACAGCAGCACGCCTGTCCAGGCGCAGGTGCGGTCGCCCGTGTACAGCATCAGGATGCGCCAGCATAGGGCGATGATTCCGAGCAGCGCGGTGAAGCTAATCATCCGGCCGGCCGCTACAGGGGCCAGTCCCAGGTGCATCAGCCCTGCCTCCAAGCCGTAGAAAACCGGCATGTACGCGCAAACCGTGTACGGGTAATGGTTGAGATCGTAGTACAGCGTGCCGTCCTGGGCCAACATCGTGGATTGGGCCGCAATGATGGATTCAGGTGGCCCGAATTCATTTTGAGCCCACAGCATCAGCATCAAGCCGCATAACAGCAAGACTGCGGCGATCGCGGACAGCAGGATAAAGCCCCGGCGGAACCATAGCTCCGAGCCCGCCACTTCAGACGCGAGAAGGGGGCCGGGCACTGCCAAAGAAGACATAGGCGTACACCCAACCTATCGGCAGACTGCGGACACGTCTACAGAGGGCCGGGCGGCGCGGTCCGGAGAGAGCTCTCCCCTACTTCAAATGCACGGGCTCAGATTCATGAAACTCACGTCGCTACCGTTTGTCGCCACCCTGGCTTAATACCAGGATCAGAGCCAAGAGACTGTTGGAAGCGAAGAGTCT
>JBBSHP010000246.1:0-6831 GCA_038232555.1 Bryobacterales bacterium | reverse complement strand
GCGCGATCAGCATGCCCCGCGGCTTTCGCCAGACCGTCGATGTATGCCGCAAAGCGTTTCTGTTGTGGGCCTGGCGCGGAGGTGGTACCCACAAAACAAGTCTACACCAAATTGTTCTTTTCTAACACAGTAGTACTAGGTGGTCCGAATCCCACGCGTATCGTGCAGGTCCTTGTGCGCGACCGGTAATCCATGTAACGGCCCCAGCCATTCACCACGCGCGAGCGACTCATCTGCCCGTCGGGCCTCAGCCATAGCCTGCTCGGCAACCAGTGTCACAATGGCATTCACGCGTGGGTTGACCACTTCGACCTGCTTCAGATGTGCGGCCATTACCTCGACGGCCGAAAACTTCTTAGCGCGGATTCCGGCTGCTATCTCGAGGGCAGTCAGGAAGCAGATCTCGGAATCACCCATCCTGATCACCCATCCTGGATCGACGCCGTTAAGCCGGAGCTGTGTCCACCATCTCTTCGCGGCTCGCATCCCAGTACACGCGCTTGCCGGACCAGTAGGATCGCGCCGCCATCATGCAGGCGATCGAGTGCGAAAATCCGTGATCGACATGGGCGTTCGGAATTTCGCGGCTACGCATGGCCCGCAGCCAATGTTCCAGGTGAACCACGTCGTCATCGTCCGGCCCGACCGAGTTCGCCTCAGGCGCGCCCGGCACTCGCACGATTGCGGCTTGGTCGGACGTCGGCCCCATGCCGGGCGGCGCGGTATATCGCACCGCCTCCGTTTCCTGGCGGCCGCCTTCCCCCGTTACCAGGAATAGCGACGCGCCTTCACCCCCGTAGTTGTCGATGGTGCCCTCCGTCCCCTGGATGCGGGTAAAGCTGCGGTAGCTGTTGCCAAAGGTAGTCGTGTAGGTGTGCAGAAATCCCTGCGGATAGGTCAGAACGGCGCTGCAGGTATCGGGGTTTTCACGGCCGTCCTTCCAGGCATAGATGCCCCCGTTGGCAACCGCGCTGACCGGGTGAGTCTCGCCAGTCCAGAGGTGCACCAGGTCGCTGGCGTGGCTCAGCCATTGATCAAAGATGCCCGAAGAGAAATTACTGTACAGACGGAATTCCAGGTATACGCGCGGGTCAAAGGGACGGTTCGGCTTGCCCAGCAGCCAGCGTTTCCAGTCGGTATCTTCTTCGCGAAGCTCCTTCACCGCTGGCCGGCCGCGCCACCGCTGCATGTTCACGTCCCACTCCTGGGAGATTTTTACGATCTTGCCGATTCGCCCCGCTTGAATCAGATCGCGCACGGCGAGAGGATACGGCTGGCTGCGGTGTTGTGTCCCCATCTGCACCATCTGCTTGGAGGCCTTCACGGCGGCTCGCCCTGCTTTGGCGTCCTCCAGAGTGTTGGCGAACGGCTTCTCTACGTAGCAGTCCTTCCCTGCCCGCACCACGTCCGCGCACAACCTCGCGTGTTGAAAGTCCGCGGTTGCGATCATCACGCCGTCCAGGTCTTTTCGCTCCAGCAACTGCTCAGGATATTTGTAAGCTTCCGGCCGCTTACCGAACAGGCTCTCCACCTGAGCGGAGCGTCGGTCCCGGGCCAGGCTCCACAGATCGCATACCGCTACCGTCTCGACGGGAGTTCGGGCGGAGGCTAATTTCACCATGTGCAGGTGCCCGCGGCTGCGGTCTCCGCAACCGAGTTGGCCCAATCGAATGCGGTCATTGGAGCCTAAGATCCGATCGTAGGACTGAGCAGTCATAGCGAATGCCGATGCTGCTACGAAGCGCTTGTGAAAGGCGCGGCGGTTCAGGGGTGTCTTATTCATGGGGTTGGATTCCCAGGGAGCATATACGGGAAAGCCGTTACCCGCAGTTTCGCGGCGCCGTACGGTATCAGCGTCACCGTCTGTTCTGGTTCCTTACTCGCGACGGGGCTAACGGGCAGCGGTCCCGCAGAATCGTCAACGACCTGCCAGAGAGGTAGCCGGCGCGCCTTGACGGAAAGCTCAACGGGAGCTCCCTCTGCACTGAATGGCTGGTTGCCGATGGGCCTCTCCTTGACCTGGATGTTAGCGGCTGCATTGTTTTTGTCCAGCACGAGCGCGTAATTCCAGGGTGAAGAGGGGTAGACCTCCCAATCCGTGGATGGCCCCAACGATTTCAGCTTGTGCCAAGTCTCTCCGATCTTGAGCGAGTACACCAGCGGGCCCCGCTCGATCGCGATGGAGTTGTGGAACCAGGTGGACGTTCGCGCTTGCATCGGGAACCGGAGTTCGACACGATCACCCGAGTGCCATTGGCGCTCCAGCCGCAGGAACTTTCCAGGCTGCACTGCCGCTTGCGTTTCGCCATTTACCAGGACAGCAGCGCCTTCGGCCCAGGCAGGAATTCGAAGGACCAGCGGGAACCGAGCGGCGCGCACTGGTTTCACCGTCAGCCGGATTTTATCGCGGAAGGGATAATCCGTTTCCTCTTCCACCGTCACTGCGGTGTTCCCGGCAACGGAGCTAGTGACTGTGCTCGGGCCATAGGCGACGGCGGCCAGGCCACCGTCCGGCGTAGCCATCCATAAGTTGGCAGCCAGCTTCGGCCAGCCCTGGTGCATGTTCGCGGTGCAGCAGCCGAAGTTGGGTTCCAGGCCAAAGATGTTCGATTGCGGACCGTTGCTGGACCAGCGGCGGTTTGCCAGAGTACAGGAAATCTGATTGGCCTGCTGATCATATTGATGGGCCCACATATCCACCGTGAGGGTGCCCGGCAGCGCGTTGTAAGCGATTTTTTCGAGGCGGTCGCCGAAGGCCGGGTCGCCCACAATCGACATGTTTACTTCCAGAGAGAACATCGCTTCCACAACGGTGCACAGTTCGGTACCCTGGGACGGATCAAGCCCGGCATAGTGTTCGTCGGAAGCGAAAATGCCCGAGGGTTGTCCATGATAACGGTCCAGCATCTCAAACATGCGGTAGAGCGCTTCGCGATCGCTGCGTTCTCCGGTGAGCTCCCACCATACTCCGGCGGCCTTCAAAGCCATCGCGTTATTCACCCCGTGGGTGGCTAGGTTGGCGTCATTTTTCGCGACCTTGTCGCGGAATTTGAAGTCGCCGAACTGCGCTTCCCAGTCGTGGCCTTGGGAGTGAAGTCTGCGCGCCAGCTCGAGTAGCTTCGCATCGCCATTGCGATTGTAGAGCCAGAACAGCGTCAACACTTCGTCATGCCAGCGATAAATGGCCCACTCCTTTAGAGGACGCTCCTCCAGATGGCTGGCCTGGTACGCGAAATACTTCTCCATGACGGGAATGACGCGCGCATCGCCGGTGGCTTCCTGGTATTGCGCCATGGCCTTAAGCATTACGTAATTCGGCCACCAATCATATTTCTGGCGAGGGTTTTGCTTGTTGGTCGGCCCCAGCCAACCCTCGCTTTCCTGATGGTCCAGCGTCCAATCCATCCACTTCTTTACTTTCGCGATGAGCTTTGCGTCACCAGTCAGATAGGCCAGAGGCACCAGGCCGTCCAGAAAGTAGGGTCCACGCTCCCAGCTTTCGCCCGTGCCGCCCAGCCATCCACTGTTCGCACCCAGGTCGGGCCAGAACTCATCCAGGTGACCGCTGAGCCCGTTAGCCTGAGTCCGCAGCTGTTCGAGCAGCCAACCGGTCGGCTTCACCGAAGTCAGCGGAAGAAGGTTGAACGCGTTCGGTTGCAGCGGAGCCCGGTTCGGCACGGGTTGAGAAGTCTGCGCGCTGATCAGCAACGCCGGAATCCAGATAACAGCCGCTAGCAAGGTTTTCATTCGCCGTTCCGGTGGGGCATGGTTTCGTGGTTGCGGGATGAGTATTTGTGCCAGATTTCAGCATTATCCAGCATTTTGATGAAAATGCCGCCCACCACGCTGCGCGCCTGGAAGCCCTGCTGTTTGCTGGTGACCGTGTCGTACCAATCGGAAAGCGGCACGCGGCTGGGCGACTTATTCGCGAAGCGGTAAGCGGGTGTCACCAGATTCTTGAACGCAGCCGGGTCATCGGTGAGCGTCGCGGTCCACAGAATCCAATCGAGCTTGGTGTAATCCTTGCGGTTATCGAGCGGCAGCCCGTACTTGTTCTGCTTAGTCTGATAGAAAGTGATCTCGCGGCGCGCGATCTCAGGCGGAAAAACTTGCAGGTTGAGCAGTTTGTCCCAAACCAGGTTGTACTTCTGACTCCAGGAACCGGACTGGTCGAAAGCCAGTTTGTAGTGATCGCCTTCCGCGGCCAACCCGACCCATTTCTGCGCGAAGTCTCGCGCTATTTTGCGGTATTCGGCTGCGGCCTGTTTGTGGCCCGTCATGTCTGCGAGAACGCCATAGGAGGCGAGGGCCAGGATCGCCTTGATCGAGAGGTTGGCATTGTGCGCAAGATGGCCGGCAAAGTCGTCGGTGGAAAGTTGGTTCTCCGGATCCAGCCCTTTCTCTTTCAGATACTCAGCCCATTTGGTAATCTCCGGCCAATAGCGCTTCGCGTAAGAGGCATTGCCTTCCACGCGCGCCAGCGCCGCCAGCATGATGAGCATGTTGCCGCTCTCTTCCACCGGCATCTGGTTTTCCTCGGTGCGTTCGCCGCCGCCATAAACCTGACCGTTCGCCTGTGGATAAGTGCCCAGGTCGTGTGGCGCGAAAGGCCATTTCCAGCGGGCCATGTGCGCATAATCGAGGACGGGCTGGAGCTGCGCCCGCAGCAGCCGGGGGCTGAACAGAAGCGTGAATGGCGCACTCGGGTAGATGACATCCACGGTAGCGATGCAGCCGTTGCTGAAATTTTCCTTAGGCAGAAACATAGGCGTGCCATCCACATCAGCGATGAGCTTGTGGGCGGCCAGAGTCTGGCGGTAAGCCAGCGATCCCAGGCGCGCATACTCCTCGCCACCAATACGTCTCATGTCGGCCATCAGCTCTGCATCGAACGCGGAACTGCGCCGGAGCAACGAATCGTGCTCTCGCCGGCCCTTGCGGATGAGGTCGGCGGCCTGGTCGCCATTGCGTCGCCACCAGGCGCGCTCCCGCCGTTGAAAGTATTCGATCGCCCAGATGTCGTCATACGCAAGCATTAAGTAGCGCTGAACGGGGGTGGTCCCGATGGAACCTAGATTCAAAGTCGCCGCCAGTACGTCCTGGACCCCACGCCTACCGGACTGGCGATCGGATAAGTCGTCTGAGGCAGGAAGCTGGCCCGTCTGTTCAAACGCGGCGCGGGCATCTGGCCGGAGCAAGACGCCCATCATGAGACCGTCGGGCTTATCCGCTGCCAGGTACAGGTACCCCCAGTCGATTCGTAAGTCGTCACCGCGCTTAGCAAGAACCGGTTGCTCGCGGCTGCCGATACGGAGCACCGGCTGACCGTCAAGAATGTAGCGCGAGGACAGAACCGGCTCATCCGCCGTGTTGACGGCGAGGTCACCGGACGCATCGAAGTAGATGGCAACATCGTGCGAGCGGCCGTCGTTGGACGATGCTTTCCACTCGATATAGGTCAGGGGCCGCGAGAGAACGTCCAGATCGTCAGGCAATGCGGGTGTTAGAAATGTTAGTCCGAGGTCGATCCCGAAGCCGGAAAACGCATAAATCGTTCGCGTAGGCAGGACCTCTACACTTATCTGATTCAGCGCGGGTAAAGGTTGCCGGCCCCGCGGGACGGCATCCCGGCCCATTACCTGATACGTTTTCCCATCGATGCGCGCCAGGGCGATCAAGGTGTTGGGCTTTCCGGTCCAGTGCTGGGTGTTGTTGTCCCCGAGGTGATCCGCCATGGACCACACGCTGAAATAGGGATCGTGCGCGATCAGTGGAACCGCGGGTGGACGTAGAGGCGCAAGATTCTGGGCCCAGCCCGCGCAGGCCAGCGCTGCCCACAGCAAATAGGCAGAGCGAGCCCGATTGCGAAACAGCTTCCGCTGAACTGCAACTTGGTTTATTAGCATGATCATAAAAGAATTTAACAGTTCTTCAGTGGCCGCGCTTGAGTCAATGTGGCCGGCAACACGCTCGCATCGAAGGCGACACTCGCAACGCCATAAACGAGTTAGCAACGAACCGGCGGCACGAATGCGCTTGCTGTTTGACCAGCAGAAGGCAGACGATGAAGCTGGCAGCCGCTTCCACGTGGTACGGGAAGATAGCGCTGCCAGAAACTATTGAAAAAATCCGCGAGTAAATTGGCGCTTTACCAGACCATTCGAAGCGCCAACTGCAAGATGCGCGGATCATAAGCACGCGTAATCTGCATGAAGTTCCCGCTGCTTAAGCTCGCCGTGGGAGGCTCGAGATTCACTCGATTGAACGCGTTGAATGCCTCAAAGCGGAAGGTTGTGGTGAGCCGCTCCGTAATTTTGAAGTTCTTCGCCAGGCCCAGGTCTACGTTCGCAAAGCCGGGCCCTTCGAATGTATTGCGGCCCAGCGTGCCATAAGTTCCCAGCGCGTTTGGCGCGAACGCGGTCTTGTTTAGATACTGGGCAACCACCTGCCCGCGCGGCCTGTCACCCAGGTTCGGGTCGCCCACCAGAATGGCGCGCTGTCCACCCGTACCGCTGCGCGCGTTATCAACGCCGCTGGTTACTGTGAACGGATAACCGCTAATCAGGCTGACGATCGAGGTGAGCCTCCAGCCCCCGGCGACCGCGTTCACAGCATGATTCTGGAAGTGAATGGGCAGTTCCCATAGGCCTGAGAAATTGAACACCTGAGTGCGATCGAAATCCGAACGTCCCTTGTCGAAAGCCGCGTTGAAGGGATTGGTCTGATTCACGCCGGTTCCCTTGTTCGCGGATGCGCTGTCGATGCTCTTACCGAACTGGTAGTTCGCAAGGATTGAGAAACCCTTTGAGAAGCGGCGTTCCAGCGTCAATT
>JBBSHP010000245.1:0-6831 GCA_038232555.1 Bryobacterales bacterium | reverse complement strand
GGCTCGCCTCTGCGGCGTTGGGTCATCCGTTACGATCAACTGGATGAGAGGGAAATGGCAGCTTTACGCGGCTTTTTCCGAGCTCAGCGCGGAGCGGCCGGTACATTTAGTTTTACCGATCCCTGGGACGCGACTGAGTATGCGAGCTGCAGCCTTGAAAACGACGAGATGGTTGAAGATTTCATGGATGCCGGACGAGGCAGGACCACCCTAGTGGTGAAAGAGAACAGAGACTAATGTTGTATTATCCTCAGCTTACAAGTGGCTCAGTCAGCCAATATCCAATAGCGAGAACGAATCAGCGACGGACCGTGATCAACGTGGCGGCGGACGGCAGTCGTTTGAGAACAGAAGACCCCAGTGCCGCCCAAGTCAGTTGGGACCTCAGGTACGTGCATTTGACGACGCAGGAAGTAATTCGCATTAAGGAGCTCTTCAAGGCTGTAGAGGGGCGATTGGGAACCTTTACTTTCCTTGATCCCACCGATAACCTCCTCAGCTGGAGCGAGGACTTAGCGCAAAGTACCTGGACGGCGGATCCCCTACTTCAAATCACGGCGGGTGTACAGGACGTGTTCGGATTACCCGGCGCAGCGCAATTGACCAACACGGCACAGATCTCGCAGCAATTTGGCCAAACCGTCACTGCCGCGAGCTGGTTTCAATATTGCTTTAGCGTTTACCTCCGCACCAACGCAAGTTGCGAGGTACAGGTGGTTACATCCAGCCAGGCGGCGCAGTCACGGCGCGCTTTCCATGTTGGACTGGACTGGACACGATTTATTGTACCCGTGCTGGCTCCGTCAAAGGATGACAGCATGCACGCGGGTCTCGAACTTCCTGCCGGTTGTAGTGTGTCTGTCTTCGGGCCTCAGCTGGAGGCGCAACTCGGAGCCGGACCTTACAAAAACACTACGGACAGAGCGGGAATTTATCCGAACAGCCGCTTTGACTCGGATAACTTCACCTATACAACAACTGGCTCCGATCAACACTCATGCAGTGTTCGAATCACCAATCGCGGGAATGGGTAAGAGCACTTCTCATGATGCATCGAACTGGAGACAAGAAGATCCCATGGCAACGATAAACGATCTTAAAGAGCTTGAAGTCGCTGGCACACCGCTGTTCCTGTTCGAATGCAAGCTGCAATCCGGCGACACACAGCGGTGGAGCACTCACAAGGTAACAGTGCAAGGACACACTTACGCGGCGCGTGTCCTCAAGCATAACGCATTTGAACTCAAGTCGTCTTCCGATGAAGGTACTGACGGGATTTCGAAGGTTTCACTTACACTTGCAAACTCCGATTCCCTGCTTTCCGGCATTGAGCGAAATATCGGGTGGAAGGGGGCCGCCTTAAGTATCTACTTTCTATTTTTCGATGTTAAGAACGGTGTGCCGGAATCCGAATCGCAGGTTATATTTCGAGGTACTGCGAACCCGCCTGACGAATCCACTGAAGCCACTTTAAGGCTTAGCTTTACAAACAGGCTTAACCTGCAACGTATTTATCTACCCGAAGTACGTATTCAAAAACGCTGCCCTTGGACGTTTCCAACGAACGCGGAACAACGCGCCGAAGCCGTGGACGGTGGCGCCAAATCCAAGTTTTCCCCTTTCTACCGGTGTGGTTACTCCGCCGATATTAGCGGGGGAATCGGGAACCTGAATGGTGACAAAGCCTTTACTTCATGCGACTACACAAAGGTGCAATGCCAGCAAAGAGGGATGTTCGACCAGGATAATGCGGGCAATGCAACCCGGCGATTTGGAGGTATCGAGTTTGTTCCGTCCTCTGTGTTGGTGCGTGGCTACGGAGAGAAGGGATCGCACGTCTCGGCGACCATCGATAATCAGGCAAGATACAACGATTTTGTGCCTTTGCTATACGGAACGGGCTGGTATGTGCCGCCGATCGTTTTCGCCAGGAACGATGGGAACCTAACACACACTGAAGTACTGTTAGGCGGCGGAGAAATCGCCGGCGTAGTGAAGGTAATAGTGAACGACATCGAAATACCAGAGGGCGTGGCCCGTGCAAACATGACTGCAACCGGCTGGTATTCCCTAGTTAGCCACGGAACGAGATCGGGCACTTTCAACCTTGATTTCCAGGATTCGAATCACAATGCGGCCGGGGATCCCTACGGGAGCATGGCTTATTTATCCGTAGTTGTACCTAACCGTATCAGCGATGGCAGATCACTTCCACAAGTTCAAGTGCTGGTGCAGGGAATGAAACTTGCTGGCTTCGATTCCGCGGGCCATCCTATCGAAAGCACGTTCACAAATAATCCAGCGTGGGTGTTACTGGACGTGTTGCTGCGAAGCGGGTGGAGGAGTGACGAACTCGATTTGGCGAGTTTCTCAAGGGTGGCAGAAAGCTGTAACGCGCTTGTTCCAGCTGCGGATTTGCACTCCAATCCTACGTTGATCCCTCGATTCCAGTGCAATCTGATTGTGACTAAGCGCCGGAGCGCTGCCGACCTGGTACGTGGAATTCGGACCGCCGCAGGGCTTTATCTGACGTTCGGCAGTAATGGACTGCTGCAGCTCGGTCTCGAAGATACTCTCCATGGTCAACAACCTCTGAAACCGTCGGGCAGCAACAGCAAAGACTCTATCGAGGGAGGCTGGCCAGCTTACGAATTTGGCGATAACAGCTTGTCAGGGATTCTTCGGCGCGATAATGGGCAGCCCTCGTTTCGCACCTGGTCACGTAGCACCGCAGACACTCCGAATCGATTCACGGTCGAATTTCAGGACGAATTCAACGAGTATCAACAGGACAGCCTGTCGCTAGTCGATCTCGATGATGCTTTGCTGTCAGGTCAAGAGGTAAGTGCATCGTTGCCGGCGCTCGGGATGCCCAACTTCGATCAAGCTACCAGGATCGCGACCTTACAGTTAAATAAGTCTGCGCAAGGAAATACTTATGTTGACTTCGAAACCAGTGTCCGAGCAGTAAACTTACGGCCGGGTGATTTGATATCCCTCACTTACACCAAAGAAGGCTGGGACCGCCAGTTGTTTCGGATCGCCCGCATTGCACCCGGTCCGAACTATCGGACTACTTCGATCACGGCTCAAATTCACGATGATGGATGGTATGTGTTTGGGGCTACGGCGGGTTCTGGATCGGGACGCCAGCCAAGCTTCGGAGTAGGCTTACCCCGGCCATTGGTCGGGACCGTGTTGGACTCGCAAGGGAACCCTCAATTTGACGTTACGGAAACATCGAACGGGAGTTCCGATGGCACCGTCACAATTAATTTGTCGGTGGGGTTTTCGGACCCTGCCAAAACGGTGTCTTCGAGTTCAACCATACCGTTAGTGGGTTTGAACCCGCAGATCACGACAACCGGAGGCACGTTGACCGGTAGTCAAAATCTCTATTATGCAGTTACAGGCGTGGACCAGGCGGGAGCTGAGAGCGGTCTCTCCTTTACGATTAAGGTCAAACTCCCTTCGGGCACGAACACCAATCAAATTCGACTATTGAACCTCAGTTTTTCAGCAAGCACCGTGGGCTTCAACGTTTATCGCGGAAGCACGCCGGCCCAGCTCGCGCGAATCGGGTCCCATGTTAGTCTTTCCCAGCAATTTACAGATACGGGGCTGGCTTCGGGTTTGTTGGGCCCACCCGACGTGAACTTCGACCACGCAAATTTCTATTGGCGGTTGGAGTTACAACCCGAAGAGCAGGTGAATATTCACTCTTCAACCACGATCGGGAATAGCACCTTGCAAATGCTGCCGGACGAGTTAGCTGGAGCGCTAGTGAGGATCAGCAGAGGATTGGGGGCAGGGCAAGAGCGAGTGGTGGCCGGAAACACCGGGTCGACGCTCACTTTTGCGACTGAGTGGGATGTCCAGCCCGACAATACGAGCTTCTTTGTAGTCGCTGATTCCACTTGGCAGTTTGGAGCATCTGGAACGACTAGCCCGGTAACTTTCGAAGTCCCGAATCGGGGTGGAACTACGGTTCAAATCTCCGGACGAGCCGCGAACGTACGCGATGAAGAGGCGGCCTACGGGCTTTCGCCATTGACACGCTGGCGAATCTCCGGGTCCGGCGGCGCGTCGATTGATGACGATGTACCCGCGGCTCCGACATTCGGCTTGATTCCGACAGGTCAAGGGACCGTCGAGGTGCAGTCGATCTTCTTCTCCGATTTGAAAAACGTCCGCTCCATCACGGCCGGTACTCTGACCCTAGCTTACTGGGATGAGTTAATTGGGCCGTCGCCAGTCGCTCTGGACGCCGATATTGGGCCCGGGGACACCGTATTAAATCTAAGTGCTCCGGGGAGCGGAAGATTGGGGACGCTGGTCCAGATTGGAGCCGAAATTATGCTGGTTAAAAACGTCTCGAATGGGGGGAAGACTTACGAGGTTACGCGTGGATCGCACAGTAGTACTGCCATTCTCCATGTGGCTCACACAGGGGTTTATGACCTGAGCACAAGCATGTTTGTTCTGCCCTTCGTCCGCGATTTCTTTGGGAGTCCGGCAAGTGGCAGTTACATCCATTCTATATTCCTTCCGGATGTGAGGATCGCGGCGAAGGAATTATTTATGACTAACAGCCGGGGGAACGGCGATGTTGCGCGGATTGCGGTTACAGGGACAAAGGATAACGGCATTCGGACGCTCTCCGGCGGCCAATTGTCCATCCAAGTGGAAGGCATGTTAGCGATTCAGACTAATGCTGCGCCCCCGATTCGGGTGGACAAAGATCATTCAGTTCGTGACGTGTACGCGGTACTCGGGACACCGTCGTCTTCGACGCCACCAGGGGGGCCGGAAGTGCAACCGATAGAGTTGCTGGTCACGCAGGATGGGCAGCCCTACTGCGCATTAACCATACCGGCTGGGTCGATGGTTTCAAACGCAGTGGATGGTGCATCCCTGGGGCCGCTAAGAGCGACCAAACCGATCGGCCTCGATATCGTCTCGCTGATCCAAACAAGTGACATCGTGCCCGGCAGCGATCTTACCGTAATCATCCGCTTGTAGAGAAACTTATGCTCGAACTTCTACAAAAACTGCGGCCAGACCGCGACTTGCAGTGTTACTTCCTGCGGCCCTCCGCTATCGCGGCTTTGAGTGAGAGTAGCTCGACAGGATTTACTCTTTCCGGCTCCTGGCGCCAGCAATTCGACTGGGCGGTGGTGGAGTGGAACCGCGATAACGTTTTTGAGCATCCGTCATTTCGCAACCTGCCCGATGGCGACCTGAGTGGCTTGACGCTGAGCTATGAAGAAACCCGCTCCAACTGCGTCGCTATGGACTCCAGCTTATTCCCGACCGTAGACTGGCCGAGCCTCCGCATCTGGGCGGAGGATGCCTCCGGTAAGGAAAACATCTACTTTGTGCCTTTACAGGACCATGCCATAGCGAGCGAAGGCGAGTTCAAAGCAGCGTCGGCCGACCTGACGATAGGTGGGACCGTTACGGACGGGGATCTAGTAGGATTTTCCTTCCTGGACGAACATTATGCCTACTACATGCGGGACAACGAAAGCGCTCACGATATTTTGGAAAACGCGTTGGTCGCCATTGTTGAGGCGGTGAACGGCAATTCAAAAACCCTAACCGCGATTCGCACGGGACGAACAATCACCCTGACCTTACGACCACCGACACAGGATGCTGCGGACCCCACGTTTAAGAACCGCAATTACCTGCACGGGGCAAACGGAAACCGGGTAGGTTTGTACCCCTACATTCAGGGTTCGACGGAACAATGGGATGCAGCCTCGAAGCAGTTTTCCGGAGGAACTTCGCCCACAAAATGGCAGATCAACCTGCCGTTTGATTCGCTGCTTGGCTCAGTCACGTTGCCTGGTGGGTCGCTGGTAGCGATTCCAGTGAATAAGGTGCGTAGACTACGTTGGACCTATGCGGCCGATCTTCAAGACCGCAGTTATCTGCGAAGCGAATTCCAGGTGCAGGTTTCGAAGTGGGCCGTTAACGGTAGCGGGCAAAGCTACTTTGTGGCCGGTCCGGGTAGTCGCCGAATCAACGATGACGACCCAGGCTTAGTCTATTCCAATGGTTGGCAAACAATTCCCGGCCCCAGCGATCTCCCGCTTGATCACTACCACGGCGGAACTGTCCATCTCACGTCATTGATTGGAGATACGGTCCGGTGTAACTACACAGCAGCTCAGGCGCACACTTTGTATTTGGGCACGAGACGCACTACGGGAAGTCCCAGGATAAGCGTGTCTGTCGATGGTCAAGCGGCCCAAACCTTCAACCTTCACGTTCCAGCGGAGGACGTATTGATCCGCGCGAGGCTGGGATCCTTCGGCCCCGGAGATCACACCGTTATCGCGACACTCTCTACAGCGAGTTCCTTCTGTTTCGATTTTCTGGAACTGGCGGTTCCTACAACTAGTCTTCCCAGCAATCACTTTGAGAACCGAATGACCCTGGCGACTGATTGGGATACGGATCACTCGATCGCACTAGCCCCCGAGCGAACAGCGTGGATCATGGATTCACTCGGGTTCAAAGGAAGGCCAAATCACTACGTCGGTGCTCTTTGGTTTTACGAACTGGTCCGTCCGGCGCAAGTATATGCGTCAGGCACAATTACCTTCGCGGGTACAATCGAGACGAGCAATGGGATCACAGAGATTGCAATTGGGCGCACTGACGACCCTACCAACTCGCTAACCATCATCAGCCATTTGAATCTCATCGGGGACACCACCCAGACGCTGGCCAAACATTTTGAGCTTCAGATCAATGCCGGGTCAAACGCGATTTGGGCACTGGCTACGGGCAACGAACTCGCGATTTATTCGAGATCGATGG
>JBBSHP010000244.1:0-6856 GCA_038232555.1 Bryobacterales bacterium | reverse complement strand
GGGTCAACGGTTCCAAGTGGGAGCCGGATGAGCTGAGAGGTTCACGTCCGGTTCTGAGAGAGCCTCGGGGTGAAATTCCCCGGGGCCACTCACCCTTTGCCCTTTTCTTCGCCTGGTCCGAAAGCCACCGATCGAAGGGGCCGGGAACCATCGCGATGAATCTTACTCGACTGTGACAAAATGGAGGGTCACGCGGTTTTCATGGACAATCCCAAGAATTCAGTTGTACCAGAGGCTGGTCCAGCCACGCCTGCTAACGAGCATTCCTTCGCGGACATGCTTTCGGAGTTTGAGCAACAGCATGCCGAGGGGCGCAGCGAAACCATCCAGGGGACTATCGGTTCAATCACTGCCGATACGGTCTTCGTCGATATCGGTCGCAAAATGGACGGCGTTGTTCCCGTGGAGCATTTTAGGGACAAAGACGGCAAGCTGACGGTGCAGGTGGGGGACCGCATGCTCGTCAGTGTTACGGGCCGTGATTCCGAGGGTTTCTATCTGCTTTCCACGCTTAAGGTGGAGCGGCCCAAGGATTGGTCCGGCTTTGAGCGTGCCTTTGAGGAGAAGCGCATCATCGGCGGCACCGTCACGGAACTGGTCAAGGGTGGCTTCCGGGTGGATGTCGGGGTTCCCGCGTTCATGCCGGGCTCGCGTAGCGGCGTACGGGAGCAGGCCGACATGGAAAAGCTGATCGGCCAGCAGATCGAGTGCCGGATCATCAAAGTGGACGTTACGGAAGAGGACGTCGTTGTGGATCGCCGCTCCGTGCTCGAGGAGCAGGAAGCCCAGCAGCGCGAAAAGGCTTTCTCGGATGTGCAGGTGGGGGTCGTAGTGCGTGGCACGGTGCGGAGCCTCACTGATTTCGGGGCTTTCGTCGACATCGGCGGGATGGATGGCTTGCTCCACGTCTCCGACATGGGCTGGACCCGGATCGCTAAGCCTTCTGACGCCGTATCTGTGGGCGATTCAGTTGAAGTGAAAATTCTCAAGGTCAATCCCGAGACGCACAAGATATCGCTCGGTATAAAGCAACTCGCGCCCGATCCTTGGACGCTGGCGGGCGATCGCTTTCAGGTCGGCGAGCGCGTGCAGGGTAAGGTCTCGCGCCTCACCGATTTTGGCGCTTTTATCGAACTGATGCCGGGCGTTGACGGACTGATCCACGTCTCGGAGTTGTCCTGGTCCAAGAAGGTCAGAACTCCCGCGGACGTGCTTAAACCCGGCGAACTGGTGGAGGCGGTCGTACTCGCGATCAAGATCCCGGAGCGCCGGATTTCTTTGGGTCTTAAGCAGGCCCTCGGTGATCCCTGGGAGGATGCCAAAACAAAATACCCGGTGGGCACAGTAATGGAAGGCCCCGTCACCAGCTTGATGAATTTCGGAGCTTTCATCGACCTGGGTAACGGCATTGAAGGGATGGTGCATATCGGTGATATCAGTAATGAAAAGCGCCTGAATCACCCACGCGAAGTATTAACCCCAGGGAAGGTTGTGAAGGCCGTGGTTCTCGAACTGGATGCCGAACGCCGGCGAGTGCGCTTGGGGATGAAGCAGTTGGAACCCACCTCGGTCGATCAGTACATCGAAGAGCACAAGTCGGGGGACACCGTAACCGGGCGTTTGGTGGATGTCGCCAACGGCTCCGCGAAAGTGGAGCTGGGCGAGGGCGTATTTGCCAGGTGCAGGATCGAAGAAGAGCCCAGGGCTACTCCGGCTCCTCAGGCCAGTCGCGCGGAAACTCAGAAGCCTGACTTATCCTCCCTGACATCCATGTTGTCGGCGAAGTGGAAGCAGGGTCCGGCACTCGCGAGTGAGCCTCCCGCCCGCGAGCAGGCCAAGCCCGGGCAGGTGCGCAGTTTCCGCATTACCGCTCTCGATCCGGCGCAGAAACGGATCGAAGTCGAACTCGCCGGCTGAAGCGAGCCGACGCCCGGGGAGTGGCTCGTCATCGGCCAGTCCCTTTCGTGACCTTTTGATGGTGCGGTCGTCTATCAGTCTGTTGCAGGGAAATACGCAGGCCGTAGCGGGTTCGTTGCCGCACGCGGCGGCAGTCAGGATGGACGAATCCGCACTGATCCGGGCGGCTCAGGCGGGGGACCAGGGCGCCTTTGAGCAACTGGTCCGCCTCTACGACCAGAACGTGCTGCGTCTGGCTTTGAACCTGCTACGCTCGCCCGAGGACGCCAGCGATGTCTACCAGGAAGCGTTCTTGCGCGTGTACCGGAACCTGCATACTTTTCGATTCGATTGCAGCTTCCACACCTGGCTGTACCGGATCGTGACCAATCTCTGTTTGGACGCATTACGGAAACGGAAGATCCGTCGGGAGGAAAGCACCGTGCTCGAAACCGCCGACGGGTTATTGGATCGCATGGATACTTTGCAAGAGGGCCGGGCCGATGGAAACCCGCAGCGCAGTTTGCTCACCGTGCAATTGCAGACCAGGATAAAATCCGTTCTGGCCGGCATGACTCCGCGCGAGCGAACCGTATTTGAACTCCGGCACTACCAGGGTTTGCGGCTGCGCGCTATCGGAGATATGTTGGGCACCACGGAGGAAGCAGCCAAGAACTGCTTGTTTCGGGCCACGCAGAAAATGCGCGCTGGCTTGGGGGATTTTGTATGAAATGTGAGGATGCTGCCCGGGCGCTGCCACTCTTTCTTTATGGCGAGTTGTCCTTTGACGCGGAAGATCAACTGGAGACGCATTTGGAAGCTTGCGCGGATTGCCGCCAGCTACTGCAACAGCAACGATCCTGGATGACGGCGTTCGATCAGGCCCAACTGGAGCCTACCGCGGATCTATTAATTGCCTCCCGCCGGAAACTGGGTGAAACCCTGGCGACGGCGTACGCTGCCCGTGGAACGTTCTGGGATCGCGTGCGCGAGAACTTGACGGTCCGTCTCGGTCCTGTGCCCACCGTTTTTCAACCTGTGGGCGCGCTCGCCTTAGTGTTGATGGGCTTTCTGGGTGCCCGGTTCATCCCTCCCGGAGTGGGCGGCCGTTTCGATGTCGCCGGATTGGCGGAGCCAGTGGCCTCTCGGGTCAAATACATCGAGCGGGAGGGGCCCGGCAAGGTGCAAATTGTTCTGGAGGAGACCCGGCAAAGGACACTCACCGGCAAGCTGGACGACCAATCTATCCAACGGCTCCTGCTCGGTGCGGCGAAAGATCCAGCCGATGCCGGCCTGCGTGTCGAATCAGTGGGCCTGTTACGGACCAGCCCGGAATCTTCAACCGTTCGTAACGCCCTGCTCTATGCGTTGCAGCATGACGTAAATTCTGGTGTGCGGCTAAAAGCTCTGGAAGGCCTGAAGGCGTCGGCAGGCGATCCGGAAGTACGCCAGAGCCTCTCGCAGGTTTTGTTGACCGACAAGAACCCCGGGGTCCGTACTCAGGTCATCGACCTGCTGATCCCACAGAAGGAACACCGCATGGTCGGCGTTCTTCAGGAGTTGATGCGCAAGGAGGACAACAACTATGTCCGGCTGCGTTGTCAAAGAGCGCTGCATGACATGAACGCGTCGGTGGAGACTTACTAAGGGTGGAGACCTACTAAGAGCGTGCGCTTCGCCTTTTTCCTGATAGCAGCCAGTGTTGCCGCGCAGACCACGTCGCCGGTAGTGCGCGAGAACGGCGATTGGGTCCAAACCGTCAGCGGCTCTCTGCCGGTCGGCTCGCGTGCGCGGCTCCGGGTCACCACCATCGGTAACGTAACCTTACGGGGCGGTGCGCCGGGCGCACTCAAGTATTCCGTGAAGAAGAGAACGCGGGCGGATGGTCAGGCTGCGGCCGCGTCCGCTTTGCGGGCGGTGCAACTAAAGTCCATCCAGCGCGGCGGTTGGATGCTCATCAGTGTTTCTTCCTCGCCGGACTGCTCCGCGGATCTGGTGATCACGGCCCCCCGCGAACTGCTGCAAAGCAGGCTCGACACCAGCGGCGGCGCTATAGTGGCCACCGGCTTGGATGGTGAGATCACCGCGCAAACGGCTGGTGGCCGAATCGATCTGGATGAATTGCGCTCGAACGCGAGCGCCACAACCGGCGGCGGCGAGATCCAGGCCGGCCGGGTGAGCGGCCAACTGCGCGCCTATACTGGCGGCGGCGCGATCCGGGTGCGCAGCGCGGGAAAAGAGTGTTGGCTCGATACGGCCGGGGGAGATATCAACGTACGGGAAGCTGCCGCTCCGGTGCACGCCAGGACTGCGGGCGGCAGCATTCGCGTCGATCGGGCCACCCACGAGATCTTCGCGCAGACTGCTGCGGGAGTCATTGAAGTCGGCCAAGCCGGCGGTGTCGTGAACGCCGAAACATCCGGAGGAGCGATTCTTCTCCGGAATCTGCAAGGCTCCCTGCGCGCCGCCACTACCAATGGAAGTATCCTGGCGCGCCTGCAATCCGGGCAGCGCCTGGAAGATTCGTTACTCAGCGCGCTGCTTGGTGACATAACCGTTTTGCTTTCGTCCAATACGCCAGTTACGATTCAGGCGCGGAATGAGTCGGCTGGAAGCAAGCGCCGGATCATCTCCGAATTCCGGGAAATACGGATTCGCAATGCCGACTCGGTGTCGAATGAACCGGTGCTGGCGGATGGGGCTCTCCAGGGAGGTGGTCCGGTATTGCGGATCGTTACGTCCGCTGGCGTCATCTACCTACGCCGCCAGAGATAGAGTTAAAAGTCTAACGTGAAAGTGAAAGGGGTTAACACATGAAAACATCAGACCGACTAAGTTCCTTAGCATCGCTAGCGGCCCTAGCTTCCGCTTTGCTCCTGACACCTGGAGTCCAAGCTCAGGTCGCGCTATCGCCCGAGTCGTCCGCGGGTGGGATTTTCGCCTTCAGCCCAGCCCTGGCCGGCGGCAGCTTCCTCGGGGTGGGAGTTGCCGAAGTTACGCCCGAGCGGGCGCGCGACCTCAAGCTCCGGGAAGAATACGGCGTCGAGATCACCAGGCTCGAAGAGGACAGTCCCGCCGCAAAAGCGGGTTTGAAGTCAGGGGACGTCATTCTGGAGTATCAAGGCCAGCGCGTCGAAGGCCTGGAGCAGTTTGGACGGCTGGTCCGGGAAACCCCGGCTGGTCGAACTGTCAAGCTCGTGCTCAGCCGGGGTGGGGCAACGCAGACCGTGCAAGCTACGGTGGCAGGCCGGAAAGGGATGCTGAACCGCGAGAGCAATTTCCACTTCGCTATGCCCGATATCCAAACTATGATGGGCGATATGCCGCGTGTCTTCACGGGCTGGAGCGGCTCCATGCTGGGCGTCGAAGCGGAATCGGTGGGCCAGCAACTCGCAGAATTCTTCGGGGTCAAAGATGGCGTGCTGGTGCGCTCGGTAGTGAAAGGCTCGCCGGCGGAAACCGCGGGTATCAAAGCGGGGGATGTGATCACCAAAGTGGACCAGACTCCGGTGACCGCGGTCAGCGATCTCTCGAGCGCCGTGAGATCCAGCCGCGCCAAGCGGACCTTTCCAGTACAGGTCATGCGCGAACATCATGAGACCACGGTCACCGTCACCATCGACGAAGATCGTTCAGGGAGACAGTCTCTTCCCAGGACCCGGGTGGTCCGGGGCGCCGCCATCCGAATGTAACTCGATCTCGGGCCTATCGAGAAGATGCGGGTGTGCATTGCGCCCGCGCTCGCAGTGGTTGCTTTTGAACCGGCCAGCGCTTTTCCAAACTGGATCGGAGTCTCAGTATCGCCTGAGATTTGAGCTGTGACACTCTCGACTCATGCAGCTTGACGATCTTGGCGATCTCACGTGACGTGAGTTCCTCGTGGAAGTACAGGGTGATCACGATGCGCTCGGTCGGGGGCATTTTTCCAATCGCGTCGGCCAGCAGTTTCTGCAGTTCACTTTTTTCAAGCAGCCGCGATGGCCAATTCTCTTCGTCGTCTGAGATGTAGTTCAGCAGGTCGTCGCCCTGCTCGTCCTTGGACGCGCATTCCAGGCTCCCCAGGTTTAGTCCCTGGATCTGGATCAGCCAATCGTGATAGCCCTCCAGCGAAAGGCTAAGTTCGGCCGCGATCTCCTCTTCCGTAGGCGCGCGGTGTATGCGCTGCTCAATCGTGAATATCGCGAGTTCAATCTGCTTGGCTCTCCTGCGTTGCTGCCTGGGAGCCCAGTCCAGCCCGCGCAGGCTGTCCAGGATGGCGCCGCGAATCTTGTATTCAGCGTAACTTTTCAGCTTGACATTGAGGGTCGGATCGAATCGATCAATCGCCGCGATGAGGCCGAGGGTGCCAGTCGAAATCAAGTCGTCCAGGCTGACGTTCTCCGGTAAGCGCTCATGGATCCGACGCGCAATCAACTTTACTTGGGGTAGATGCTCAATGATCAGGCTCTCTCGTTTGAGAGCAGCCGCTGCGGCCGCAGCTTCGGAGCCTTGCGGTTCGAGTGGCGCAAATTCAGTTTCAGAGGATTCCAGTTTGGAGGCGTTCGCGGTAGCAGGCATACCTGAGAAAAGGCAGTTCGGCGACCACGTTCAGTAACTGTATTTTCAACAAGTTGAAGGGTCACAAGCCATACCAGAATGGCACCCGTCCCGTTCTGGTGAAGTTGTGCTGCTGCATGCGTTCCTTAATGGTCTTATCGGGCGGTGTTGCGGAAATATTCCAACATTTGGACCTCCGATCATCTGTCATTCTATAGATATGGCAAAACGTCCTAACGAGAAACGCTTGATCCTGGTAACAGGAGCAACGGGCAAGCAAGGTGGCGCGGTGATCCGGCATCTTCGGGAAAAAGGGTTCGCGGTTCGAGCTCTCACGCGCCACCCGGATTCGCCGGAATCCCGCGCGCTCATCAATCAGACCGGGATCGAAATTGCTCGCGGGGATTATGAAGACAAACCGTCT
>JBBSHP010000243.1:0-6857 GCA_038232555.1 Bryobacterales bacterium | reverse complement strand
TTGACAGGGCAGACCTCCGCGCAGGCGCCGCATAGACTCGACGCAAACGGCAGCCAGGGGTCCTGCATCACGCCATGAAACTGCGGCGTGATGATTGCGCCGATCGGTCCGGAATAGATCCACGGGTAGTTGTGCCCACCGATTTTCCGATAAACGGGACAGACATTCAGGCAGGCGCCGCACCGGATACAGTACAGCGACTGACGCTTGATGGGGTCCTCCAACAGCTTGGTGCGCCCGTTATCCAGCAGCACAACGTAAAACTCGTCCGGCCCATCCACTTCATCCTGCCGCCGCGGTCCGGACAGGAAGGAGGTGTAAACCGTGATGGGCTGCCCGGTTGCGCTCCGTCCCAACAGCTTGAGGAACACCGCCAAATCCTGCGCCCTTGGGATTAGTTTTTCAATGCCTGCGATAGCGATATGAATTCGAGGGGCGGAGGAGGTTAGCCGCGCGTTGCCCTCGTTCTCGACCACCACGACGGCTCCGGAATCTGCGACCAGGAAGTTCGCACCCGTGATCCCGATATCCGCCTTGAGGAATCTTTCGCGCAAAACCCGGCGGGCCGTCATGGTCTGGTTCTCGATCACGATGTCGTTCTCGATCCCGAGATGTTCGGTGAAGATGTCCGCAACCTGATGCCGCGTCATGTGCAGCGCGGGCGCAACGATGTGATAGGGCCGTTGCTGCGCGAGTTGCAGAATATACTCACCGAGATAGGTCTCTACTGCCTCCAATCCATGATGCTCCAGGCGCTCGTTCAGATCGATCTCTTCGGTGGTCATCGACTTCGATTTCACGATGAGCCGCGCACCCCGGTCTTTTGCCAAACCGAGAATGAAGTCGGCGACTTCCTTCCCGCTCTGACAGTACACTGCTTTGCCACCGTGCAGCGCCAGCTTAGACTCGAACTGTTCCAGATACCAATCCAGGTTCTCGATGGTCTGCTTCTTCAACAGATTGGCTTGCGTGCGCAGTTCCTGATACTCAGGCAACAGCTCGCCCGCAATCGATTCGGAGCGTTTCGCCATTAAACGGCCCGTCGCAGTGTAGATCGCGAGTTGCAGCTTGGGGTCGCCGACGGTCTGCTTGATGGTGGTTTCCATAAGGTTTAACGCGAAGCCAAAACCTCGGCCAGGTGCAGTGTCCGGATGGGCAGTTGTGCTCGCGCAAGCGCGCCTTGCAATTGCATCAGGCAACTGGAATCAATCGAGACTACCGTGTCTGCTTTGGTGCGCACAATCGATTCGATTTTGGTGCGAGCCATGGCTCCCGAGACCTCCGGAAACTTGATTGAAAATGTTCCTCCAAAGCCGCAGCACTCTTCCGCTACGTCCATCTCGATGAGCGTCAACCCAGCTACTTTCGAGAGCAGACGCCGTGGGCCACTCTTAATCTTCAGTTCACGAAGCGCATGACAGCTATCGTGGTAAGTGACGACGCCATCGTAGCGCGCACCGAGGTCGTCAACCTGAGCCACTTCGAGCAGAAACCGCGAGAACTCCCATACCCGGGGAGCCAACAGGCCGGCAGCGTGGAGTTCGCTCCGGTGGTCCGCGAAGATATCTTGATAGTGATGCGTGATCATCGATGTACAGGAACCCGATGGGACCACGATGTACTCGGAAGCGCGGAAGGTCTTAAGAAAATGCCGCGCCACGTCGCGAGCGGGCTCATGATAGCCGCTGTTGAAAGCGGGTTGTCCGCAGCAGGTCTGCCCCTCGGCGAAATCTACGTCGAATCCCAGTCGCTCCAGGATCTCCGCCATAGCGAGGCCGACCTTCGGGAACACCTGATCGACAATGCACGTAACAAATAGCGAGACCTTTTGCATGCGGCAGGTATGCCAGAGCTGCTAAAAGCCGCTACGAGGCCGGTATCCAGGCCGCGCCCTGACGCGATACTTCTTTCCCACGTCCGACACGACCTCAATATTGATCTTCCGGAAGCTCTCATTAGGATTCGACTGCGGATAATAAGTCACGATGTAGCTGTTCCCAAGATCCTCACGAATGTTCTCGAACGCCTCCACCTGCTTCTGCCAGGTCTTCGCAAAGTAGGTCTTTCCGCCCGTCCTTGTTGAAAGCCGTCGGAAGATGCTGCTGGATACCGGATCTTTGCTCACCTCACTAGTGGAAATGACGTAGATCGGAATTCCTTCGTCTTCGGCCACAACGCGCACATCATCGGGAGCCACCATGCTGGCGTTGTCGGGTCCATTCGAAAAGACGATCACCACCTTGCGCCCGGGCACTTTGGCCGCATCGCGCAGGGTCAGGAGGAGACCGTTATAGAGCGCTGAATCATCGCCAGCCACGGCTTTGCGCAGCCCGAAAATCGCGTCATTGCGATCGCGCGACAGAGGAGCAGGTCGCGACAGATTACGGCTGAACGTGTAAACGGCCACGGAATCCGCCCGGTCCAAACCGCGCACAAAGTCAGCAATGGCATCCGAGGCGTACACAAAGCCCCGGTACATATAATTGCTGGTTTCGAATAATACAAAAACGTTGGTCCCGACGAAAGCATCGTTGCGGATTTCGGTCGCTCCGCCTTTCTCCATCTCGGCGGCGGCTGCATTCGAGGCCACCAGAGGCCGTGTGCTCCCGTCTGCCAATACTTGCACGGGAGGTTTATTCCCTTCACCAAACGTGTTCAGCTTTTGCAGAATTCCGTCTTCATAAATGCGGAAATCGGACGGCTTCAGTCCATTGATATAGCGGTTCTTGTTGTCTGTAATCGTGAAGGTCAACACCACCATGTCCACTTTGACGCGGAAAGTGGGACGGTCCTGTGCATACAACCATACCGTCGCTCCGGAAACCACAAGCGCGGTGGCCGCAATAAGCGATTTCGGCAGTAGGGTCAAGCGAAGATGCCTCCGGTCACTTCTAAGACTCGCGTTTCATCCATATTATTGACCTGCTGCCGCGGCGGACTGCTTGCGGCTCTTCTGCCGGGCTTCGTCGCCCACCGCTCGTAGTGATCGTAGCAGCGCCGGCCAATCTTCCAGGTGAGTGGCGAAAATGTGCTCCACTGTCGATTGCGTCCAGGCCGGAATAAGCACATTCAGCTGCGAGGGCGGGATTTGCAGCTCGTCGGCGATAGCGGCGTAGTACAGTAGATTCGATTCCCAGCTCTCGGCCATGATGCGGCTGGAATAGCCCATCAGTGTTGGGAAGGTCCGCAGGTTAAGCAACTCCGGCGAATAGGAGTTAGCCAGAGTAGGTTTGGGTGTTCCGAACGCATGCGAAATCGCCGAGTAGCTGATGAGATTAGGCGATTCGCTCGCTTCCCGCCGAATCTCCTGCGCCAGAGCGGCTGGAGCCGATTGCCGGTTGGCTACGTCGGCAGCGATAGCGAACATTTCGGATGGCGTCACGTTGTCCATTACTTCGTGCACGTGACCTTCGGCCAACAGGTTCGCTACTTTGTGAACTCGGGCGGGCGGGGCAAAGCGTCCGAAGGAGTCTAGAAAAACCTGGCGGCGAGCCGGATCGATCACTGCCTCCGAGATCAGGTACTCGGCGTAATCCATGTGCAGGGCCACCCAGTGTAACTGGCCGGGCGTGACATTCCACCAGCGCGGGATCGTGGCTGTCAGGATCATTTGAGGAACCAGATCACCCCAAATCAAAGCCTGCTCGCGCGAAGGAATCAGAAAATTCTGCTCGGCTTCCGCCAGTGCGTAGGGTAGCCCGGCCAGCGATCCAACCAGCTTGCCGCCTGCGCTGGACGGCCAGCCCGATCCAAGAACTTCCGTCGCCTTCCATGTTTGGTTGGTCCCTTGCAGACCCACAAAATCGTGACTGCGCACAAATAAAGGATTGGTCTGAAGGATCTGGGCTCCCGGGGGCGCGTAGTGCACGTAAGTGAGGCCCACCAGGGTATCGCGCAGGAACGGAGCCAGCAATCCTCGTATGTCATCTAACTTCTTGGAATCCTTGCTGGATTTATCGATCATGGCCCGCAAGTTCAATTTCCGCTGCTGCTCGATGTGCTTCTCAGACCAATATCCAAAAGCGAGCGCGTTTCGTTCCGCTCCGCTCAGCGATGCGCGTGGAAGCTGAATCTCGGCAATCCGGCCAGCGGCTTTGTTAATCAGCGCCGAATTTACTTTCTCGCCGCGCGACAAACTTTCCAGATTGTCTACCAGATCGAAAATGGTCTTCAGAGAAATGAGCCGCTGGGATTCAAAGATGCGGATCATGTCTTCCACTACCTGGACGTGCGACTCGGTGTCGGTGGACGTAGCGGCTCCGGCCAGCAGGTCAATTAGGCGATCCTGCGGAGAGACATCGGCTGGCGAGTGGGTGGCCGCCAGCAGAACCTTCACGCCCGTGCGGCCAGCATCGAAAATCTCCCGCTCATTCTTAGGTTGCCCAAACCCGAGGATGAGCCGGGAGAAGCTGGCATCCGCTTCCGCGGCAGGGATCGTCCTTTGCCGGTACAGAATCTGCCACAGCGCCACCAGCGCTTGATAGGTTCCGGCAGCGTCCGCGCGTACCCCGTGGTCCTTAAGAGTGTTGATCTCCGCCGCGGTCTCCAGGAATTGATTGATGGACGCATTGCTCAATTCAGCCGCTTCGCTGAACAGCGTATATTGCGCGCCGAATCGCGGAAAGTCGCGCGCTAACCGGTCCGCGGTGGCCGCATCCAGCGGCTTAGTCCGTCGCCGATCGACATCGCTCAAGGCCAGAAAAATCTTGAGGGGCTCATTCTCGACCGATTTTCGAGTCAATGCGAACAAAGCTTCTAAAACATCTTCGCTATCCTTCCAACCTGCGGCGGCCTTGGTGAGTTTGCCGTCGTACTTGCCGTGGGGATGGTCTATGAACAACCTCTTCCAGACGTCCACGCCGCCGGGGATGTGCGCCCTTCCATCGGGATCCAGACGTAGACGGGTGGTCAGCAGCATCATGTCCGTATTGGCGCGGAAGACCGGACGCGCTGGACCGGGGCTGGTGATTTTACCCCGGATCGCCCCATAAAAACGCTTCATTCGTTCCGGTTCGGTGAGATACTTCTGCACCGGGCCATTGATCGGCGATAAGCTGATGCGGGCCAGCGCATCGTAGTAGCTCGCCATCCAACCGTCGTCCCTCGCTACCAGCCGTTCGAAAAACGCGCCACCCTTTTCTGGTGAGACTCCCACCAGGTCCGCCCAGCCTTTTTCGGATCTTGCGCCCCCAGGGACGATTGCCTTGCCATTGCGAATTTCAAACATGCTGCCATAAAAATCGAGCACGTGAGCGAACGCTCTGATCCGTTGCACGGACATCGTTCTTCGAAGTTCATCGGCGGTAGCGGGGTCGAGTTTGGACATGCCTAAGTAGAGCCGGCACAGGGATGGATCGCCGATAAAGGAATCGATAAATTCCCCATTCTGCTTATCGCGCGCGGAGATCCAATACTCCGGCGTGTACAGAAGCGCCGCTTCGGTGGGCCGGTAATCGTAGGTGAACGGTCGATTGGTGCGTAGCGACTGCTCGAGGCTGGCAAGAGGAAAACCGGAATCGATGGTTAGAAACGCGCGTGTGGCATTTACGGTTTCGAGCACCAACTCACCGCCACACGCCCCGCGCATCCGATAGCCAAGAACGCGCAGAAGATCGCCTGTCTGGGCCGAGTCGCAAGTATCGATCTGAATTACGCGAGTGGCGCCCGCCAACTTGTCGAGCTCACGCGCTTGCGAGAGATACCGCACCACCAGTTTCAGATACTCGGTCTGCTCCAGAGCTTCATTACTGTTGGACGCCTGGTAGCCGTTGGTGACCACATTGCGTGCCAGCGCGGTGAGCACGTCGGCAGGACTCAGATCGGGCGAGAGCGCAGCCATCCTGGCGAAGGAACGTAGTGGACCCGGAATCAAAATGACCTGCTTCTTAGGGGCACTACTGTTGGCCGGTGCCGGGAAAGTGAAATCCTGCCCACCCGCGTCCCGATAGGCGGCGAGATCTCTGTCAGCGGCTGCGCGGTCTTCCGCAAAAATATCTAACAAGATCAGCCGTCGCGCAGCAACCTGACGGTCTGCGCCTTCAGCGGATTTTAACAGCTGCTCGTAGGCCTGACGCGTGCCCGGATCGTGATGGCGGTCGAGGAATTCGGCATAGGCTTTTAAAGACGATGCGGAAGCGCTGCTGGATTGCGCCTCGCGTTGCAGGAGACTGCGAGCCGCACCCGCCTCTCCTTTATTCTCGAGCTGGAAAGCTCGCTGCGCCGCGTCCTGCGCATCCAACGTGCAGCCCACAAAACAGAGTGCGGCGGCAGCCATTCCCCAACTTTTCATACCTGCTACTCCTTGCAAAATCGTGGTTGTTACTTACTTTATCACTGCGGACAACCCATGTGCTGAAAAGCAACTTACACCAGGAATGTAGCTACCGATGTTGAGTGAATTTGTGATTCGAGCAGCGCACCAGGACCAGTGATATACTCGGGCGAAGGAACGGCGCTATCGTCTAACGGTTAGGACGAAGCCCTCTCAAGGCTTAAATACGGGTTCGATTCCCGTTAGCGCTACCAAGTACCAGCTTTATTGGCTGAGCGGCCACCCAACTTGCCGGCCCTAAACTGGTGCTTCTGAATCTTCTGCACAAGCTCGATGCCGCTGATCGCGCTGCCGGGTGATCGAACCGTTTGAATCCGAGCATCGGTCTGGAGCGCTGTTTGATGCGCCCAGGGTCTTGCTCAATCCATTGTTGAGGTATTTGCTCGACCGCACTCGGACCCGCCGGGCAATCACTCATGGCGGGCCAACTAGCTTCATCGCTTGGCGAAAAGAAGTGTTTCGCAGCAGTACATCCCGCCTCTCGCTGAAATAAAACTCCACCGTTCGCCCGACTTTATCCACAGCC
>JBBSHP010000242.1:0-6901 GCA_038232555.1 Bryobacterales bacterium | reverse complement strand
GAGGCCACCGGAATAGCGCTGTTCCAGAACAGGAGCAGCGAGACGCCGCCGAATACCGCGAAGATGGGCAATCCCAACAATGCTGTCATCAGCATCACCAGCATGCCCACGTCGAAGATGCCGCGGTTGCCGTTTGGCAGGCCAAAGCCTAATGCCAGCGGGATCAACAGACCCAGCGCGGCGATGCTGCGATCCCGCCAGGTCCCCGCCAGGTAGATCGCGCGCAGACCGATCACCGCAAACCCAAGTGGCATGATAATCAGCACGATCCACTTGGGAATGCCAGGGATGAGCCAACTGCCGCCCTCGCGCTCGCTCACCAGAAACGTCCAGCTCGCAGACGCCAGGCAGGTGCATACGGCGGCCAGGATCATGGCGGTCAACACCGTCACCCAATGCCGCCATTGGGGGGGCAGGAACGTTCCCGAAGACATCGCTAGCAGGCGTCCGGAGCGGGCCGCCAGCATGCCCCCCAGGAAGCCCACCCACAGAGTCAGGTGCTGGACGAACAACGCCGAGCCGGAGATCCCGTTCCAGCGCAGGACCCGCGCCGCCATTTCGATCACGGGGAGCAGCACCATCAGAGACAGCGCTACTACGGAGAACACGTTTTCGATTTTGTGTAGCGGAGTTGGCGGTGAACTCTTTGAATCCGGATTTTCAAGCTCGGGTGCGGGGATCACCGCCCGCCCCGGCCGTCCGCAATGGTCTTCGTGGCCGGGTGCGCCTTCCGGTATTCGTCGCGCAGACGCTTCACCTCGTCGAAAAGATCGGCGGGCATGCCTTGCGTCCGCATGGAAGGATAGAGCTTGGTCTCAATTAACTGCTTCCACTCGGCGTAAGCGGCGGCGTCCGGCTTGACCACGTTCAATCCGAACTGCTGCATCATACTGATGGAACCAGCTTCCAGCTTGCGGATCTCCTCGCGAATCTCCGCTCCGGCCTGTACCGATGCTTTCATGATCTCTGGTCGCGTCGCCGCCGGAATCCTATCCCAAACATCCTTAGATAACAGCGTGGCTCCGGAGAGAACCGCCAGCTTGAGATCCAGCATGTTCTTGGCTCCTGCGAACCATTGGTTGGCAAGCGCCACGATGGTGGGCGATTGGAACGATTCAATCAGGCCGGTCTGCAGACCGGTGAGGATGTCGGTAGCCGCCAGCGCCTGAGGATGAAACCCGTTCGCCTTGTACAACTCGAACGTGGTGTTGTCGCCCATCAGCACGCACAGTTTCATTTTGCGGAATTGATCGGGACGCGTGGCCGGCGTCTTGCTGAAAAAATAAACCCAGCCAGCATCGGCCCAGTTCAATACGACGTACCCGCGCGACAAAAGACCCTTCTCCAGCCGCGCCGAAATGTGATCGCGAACATAATCCAGCTCCGGGTAAGAGTCGATCATCAGCGGGATCTGGAGCGCTGATACGCCCGGCTCAATCCCACTCAGACCAGCACCGGATAGCGCGACCGACTGGAGCGACTTGATGCGCATCTTCTGGACCATGGCTGGCTCGTCACCCTGCTCGCCGCCCGGGTAAACCTTGAGCTGCACCTTGCCATCCGACACCTTCTTCCACTGCTCGCCCATCTGCAGTAGTATGTCGTACCATTTAGTGCCCTTAGGGGCGAGTGTTCCCATTTTGATTACGATAGGCTGGGCGGAAACCGACCAGAGACAGAGCAACAGTGCGGCTAGTATTCGGGGCATCATAGGACCTTTTCAACCTATTCTACCCGTGAACCCAAATCGCATATAACTTTTCCGAGAGGAGCAGACACGACGGACGAGCAAATGAACCTGGCTCTGATCCAAAACCAAACTGATGGCGCCGTTGCCCACGTATCCACCATTCAGAACGGCAAGCGGCCTCCTCGATTTTCGATACTGCTCAACTGCCGAGGCATATACGGCCACCTCGGCGTCTGCTGCCCGGAAATAAAACTGTGCATCGGCCACAGCGCTTTCGTGGTGTGGCGCCAACCGGTTATGCTCGCGCGATCCGGCCCTTACACGCGACACGCGACGGTCTTGTACGATTAGCTCAGTGCATGCTTGTCAATGAAAGTGGTGACCCGCTCCAACCCGGGCCCGTCGGTCCCCGGCTAAGCGAACAGCAGACTCAGCAAGCGGAACATGGGACCTCTGTCAGCGCCATAGTGGTCCATGAAACGGTTCGAAAGGACGGAGACGAAGAGCTCCAACGCACTGCTTCCGCTCTTGCGTGGTCCGGGCTGGCGGCGGGTTTGTCCATGGGCTTCTCGTTAGTGGCTGAAGCGCTGTTGCACAGTTCTTTGCCTGATACGAAATGGCGGATCTTGCTGGTGAACCTGGGATATCCGCTAGGTTTTCTCGTTACTATCATCGGGCGCCAGCAGCTCTTCACTGAAAACACGCTGACGGCGATTATCCCGCTTCTAGCAAGAAGAAACCTGACCACACTGGTCTCTGTTCTTCGCCTGTGGACGATTGTTTTCGCAGCCAATCTGGCCGGGGCGCACATCTTCGCCTGGGTGATCGGTAACACGCCGATCTTGAAACCGGAATTTCAGGCCGCAGCAAAAGAGCTCGCTACGCAGGCGGCGGACGTAACCTTTGGGACGGCTCTCTTACGCGGGATTTTCGCAGGGTGGCTGATCGCCATGGTGGTCTGGCTCATCGCAGCGGCGCACACCGGGCGAATTGCAATCATCGTCATCTTAACCTACGTTGTTGGCCTGGCCGGTTTAACCCATGTCGTGGCTGGATCCGTCGAGGTGCTATTCCTCGTGATGATCGGCGCCAAGTCATGGCTGTCTTACCTAAGCGGCTATCTGATTCCGAGCCTGATCGGAAATATTATCGGGGGCGTGTCGCTGGTATCTGCGTTGAACCACGCGCAAGTGGTCGCCGGAGCAGAGCCGGGCGCACGCCTTCGGCCTTGAATCAGCGGATCACAAGGTAAGCACGGTCTCCACGGGGTAACGAACGTCCTTCTTCCCGCCTCGACTGCCGCGACGGAAAGACTGGATACTGCGATTAGACGCATGTGTTGGGGGTACCTGAGTCAAGCACCCACGCATTTCAGACAATTCTCTCACTTCCATGTCGCGCACCCGGGGCCTACAACTTAATTTAGCCCGTCTCTCCTACAATAGTTGCGTGGGAAATTGGGACCGCGAACTGGAGCTGGCAGAACGGGCGTCGCGAGCCGCTGCGGAGCTGGCACTTAGGTATCAACAGGGCATTCAGGCGGAGACCAAGGCCGACCTCTCGCCGGTGACGGTGGCCGATCGTGAATGCGAACTGCTGCTTTCGCGAGCCTTCCAGGAAGCCTTTCCGGAAGATGGCCTGCTCGGTGAAGAAGGCGCACTGTTACAGTCGCGCAGCGGGCGTCGTTGGATCATCGATCCTATCGACGGGACGCGCGACTACGTCAGGGGCAATCCGATGTGGGCCAACTTGATCGGATTGGAGGTCGGGGGTGAGGTGGTGGCCGGAATCGTCAACCTGCCAGGTCTAGGGCTGCTCTATTCCGCTTCAAAAGGTGCAGGCGCGTACCGCAATGGGAACGCGATTCACGCATCTCCGAAGATCGCCCCAGCCGAATCTGTATTGTGTTTGGATGGATTCAACAAGCTTGGCCATACTCCGTTCCGGGACCAGCTTCTCGATTGGATTGCTCCCTTCTGGGCAGTTCGCAGTCTGGGCGGAGCCCCCGATGCCATGATGATCGCGGCCGGGCAAGCGGAGATTTGGATCGAACCTACGGCCGAAGCCTGGGATCTGGCGCCTCTGAAGATCATCATCGAAGAAGCAGGCGGCCGGTTCTTCAACTTCGATGGACGCAGCAGCATCTATGGCGGCAACTGCGTAGCTTGTGCGCCGGGCTTGGAAGCCGCCACCAAAAGCTTCCTGGGTCTGATCTGAGTTTGGTATGGTCTGAGCTGGATCCCGTCAGTCCGCGCTAAAATCGAGCCATGCAAGGATTTACGCCATGGCGCTCGGCCATCTAACCAAGCAGCTTGCAGCGCAGGCTCTCGGCAACACCATCGACAATGTGATGGACAAACCAGCGGGCCCGGGACCGGCGGAAAGCCTCGGAGCCACCATTGTGGGCGAGATCCAGGCCATGCAAAAAGTTCTTAGGGACGATCAGGAATTGGTGGTCCTGCTCAGCGCGGGCGATCAACGCCTACGGGTGCTCGAAATTTATTTTCCGGCCTGGCAGGTGGTCGTGCTCACAGGCGTAGACCCCGACAAGAACATTACCCGGGTGATCTCACCCACTGCGTCGGTTCAATTGGTGTGCAAGGTGATGAAGGTCCAAGCGCCGGCTAAACCTACTCGGATTGCGGTGATCACTCCCAAATCGAAGGCTGAGTGAGTGTTGCGCCGTGCAAGTGGTTACGAGGTTCGGCGCACCGTAACCGGGACCGAGGACGCTTCCCGGCGGGTTCCGCCTACGCTGACTTCCTTAACTTTGGATTTTCCAGCGGGCGTCTTCATGGGCACATGCTGAAGCAGCGGCTTTACCTCATAGTCATAAATGCCGAGCCGGGGCGGCGTCCCCGCATAGTGATCTCCCGGAGTCGGCTCTGCAATGACCGTTTTTTCAACGATCTGCCATTGGTCCTCCAGTACATCCCCAATGTTCTTATTTGAGCGGCTGCGAATCGTTTTTTCCATGGTGAGTTTTATAGGATGCGGTAAGGTCCAACCGGATAACTCTATTCTACAGCGCGCCGATGAAGGCTCGGCGCGACCCATAAACTGAAGGGGTGACTATGTCTTTGGACTCGCAAGCAATCTTGCAATCGGCCGGCACTGGCCTCTATACCATCGACCCGGAGGGAAACTGCAGCTTTATTAACCCTGCCGCCGCCACCATGCTTGGGTACCGTGTCGAAGATTGTATCGGCCGCAGCATGCAGTCGCTCATCGAGAACACAAAGCTCAACCTGGAATCCACCTCGCAGCCGATCTTGTTGGACGGCAAGGTTCTAGGCACGGTGGTAACACTGCACGACATCTCTCGTCGTCGATTGGCGGAAGACGAATTGCAGGAAAGAGAAGAGCAACTCAGGACGCTTGCGAACTCGTTGCCTCAGCTTGCCTGGATCTCCGATGCCAAGGGTTTCCGCTATTGGTACAACCAGCGTTGGTATGACTATACCGGAGCCTCACTAGAGCAGATGGCGGGCATGGGGTGGCAAAAGGTGCATCATCCGGATCATCTGGAGCGAGTTACCCGGCAGATGCTGGACTGTTTTACAAAGGGAGAAGCTTGGGGTGATACGTTTCCTATGCGCAATGCCGAGGGTCAGTATCGCTGGTTCCTGGGCCGGGCGGTTCCCATGCGAAACCCGGCGGGCCTGATTACGCGCTGGTTGGGCACCAACACGGATATTACCGAATACCGGGAAACGGAAGAAGCTCTTCGTACCAGCCAGGAGAGACTGCGCGCTTCGCTGGAGGCGTCGGGCACAGGTACGTTTCGCTGGAACACCCAGAGCAACACGCTCGATTGGGATGACAGCCTGGACCGGCTTTTCAAGGTGCCGGAGGGCCGCAGTGTCGGCACGATCGAAGAGTTCCTCAAACTCATAGCAGCGGAAGATCTAACAGCCGTGCGCGAGCAGTTGGAGAGGTGCCGCCGCGAAGACAAGAATTTTGAACTCGAGTTCCGGGTGCTGTGGCCGGACGGCAGCACGCGCTGGGTTTACGGACGCGGAAAAGCGTTTAGCGACAGGCCCGGCGGGACCACCTATGTCACAGGTGCTTTTCTCGATATAACGGCTCGAAAGCAGGCAGACCAACTTTTACAGGATCAGGCCCGTCTTTGGGCGCTGGGTGCCGACGTGGGATTAGCGTTGACCCAGAGCGCCGGGCTGAGCGAGATGCTTTCCATGTGCGTCCAGGCCATCGTCAGAAGACTGGATGCGGCATTCGCTCGTATATGGATTTTGAACGAAGAACAACAAATGCTGGAACTGCAGGCCAGCGCCGGCCTTTATACGCATATCGACGGGGGACATGCGCGAGTACCGGTTGGCAAGTTCAAGATCGGCCTGATCGCGGAAGAGCGCCTGCCCCATTTGAGCAATGACGTTCTCCACGATCCTCGCGTAGGCGACCCTGCCTGGGCCCGGCGCGAGGGCATGATCTCGTTTGCCGGTTATCCCTTGATTGTGGAGCAGCGTCTGGTGGGCGTGGTGGCGCTGTTTGCGCGAAGAAAGCTGGGGACCGATTCGGTCGATGCGCTCGCTTCTATCTCAAAAAGTATCTCTTTGGGCATCCAGCGCAAGCAAGACGAACTCGCCCTGCGATCGAGTCAAGCTCGCAAAAGCGCAATTCTGGACACCGCCCTGGATTGCGTCATTACAATCGATCATCAAAGCCGTATCGTCGAATTCAATCCAGCCGCTGAGCGGACGTTTGGTTACACTCACCAGGATGTAATCGGCCATGCCATGCCACAGTTGCTGATTCCGCCCGAGTTCAGAGAACAACATCATCGCGGCATGGCCCGTTACCTCGCGACCGGCGAGGCCGCCGTGCTCGGGAAGCGGGTGGAACTGCGCGGCATGCGAAGTGACGGAAGCGAGTTTCCGGTTGAGCTTGCGATCAATCGTATCCCGATTGGCGGACCTGCAATGTTCACGGCGACCTTGCGCGACATCACCAATCGAAAGCAGGCCGAGCAGGATTTGTTGCAAGCCAAGGAGGCTGCGGAACAGGCCAATCACGCCAAGAGCAGCTTCCTGGCTAACATGAGCCACGAGTTGCGGACACCGCTCAACGCCATCATCGGCTACAGTGAGATGCTCCAGGAAGAGGCGGAAGAGGCCGGAGCTCCGCGTTTCAAGAACGATCTGCAGCGCATCCACGGAGCGGGCCGCCACTTGCTGAAATTGATCAGCG
>JBBSHP010000241.1:0-6904 GCA_038232555.1 Bryobacterales bacterium | reverse complement strand
TGAAACAACTGGTCCAGTACAAGGTTCTTAATTCGATGCCGATTCGCGAGTATATCGCGGCGACCAGCGTCGGTGTGGTGGATTCGACACCAATACTGGATCTCTGCTACGAAGAAGATTCGCGCGCCGACGTCGACATGAATGTTGTCATGACGGGCTCTGGGCACTTCGTTGAACTGCAGGCGACGGCTGAAAAGACACCGTTCGATGACGCTCAGCTGGCCAGTCTGATCGCGCTAGGCCGTCAAGGCGTGCTGGATCTTATCGCAATGCAGAAGCAGGCGCTGGATTGACGGCCCTAACGCTAAACTGAGAGTAGTGCTGGTTTCGATCTCTCCAAGTGTGGTCTCGATTTCTCCGAGTATTGAAAGGCCCACCTGGCTGCGGGCGCCCGCTCCGGTTGGTGATAACTACCGCGAGCTGAAACGTCTGGTAAACCACCTCCATCTGCACACAGTGTGCGAAAGCGCGGCTTGTCCCAACATTGGCGAGTGTTGGAACCGGCGCACTGCCACGTTCATGATTCTTGGTAACGTGTGCACCCGGCGCTGCGGTTTTTGCGCTGTTCAGAAAGGGCCTCCGCTGGCCGTGGATTACGACGAGCCGCGGCGGGTTGCGGAGGCGTGCGCGATTCTGGGCCTAAAGTACGCAGTGGTCACGAGCGTGAACCGCGACGATCGAAAGGACGGGGGTGCTGAACTGTTCGCGCTCACTATAAGGGCCATACGCGAACAGATTCCCGGCTGTAAAGTCGAAGTGCTGGTCCCCGATTTTCAAGGCTCGCACGCCGCCATGGAGATCGTGATGCATGCGCATCCCGACGTGCTGAACCACAATACCGAGACGGTGCCGCGCCTGTACCGGCAGGTTCGATTGGGGGCGCAGTACGGGCGCTCGCTCGGAATGCTGGCTTATGCCAAGCAGATCCGTCCGTACGTGCCGACTAAATCGGGCCTGATGCTTGGGCTGGGAGAGACCCCTGCCGAAGTTGCGGGAGTGATGCGAGATTTGCGGGCCCACCACGTGAATATCCTTACTCTGGGGCAGTATCTGCGGCCTTCCCTGAAGCACTTGCCCGTGATTCGCTACGTGGCGGTGGACGAATTCGACGAATTGAAGAGACTGGGGTACGAGCTGGGATTCGACCATGTTGAGGCCGGCCCGCTGGTGCGTAGCTCCTATCACGCCAGCGACGCGGTCGAAAATTGAATCCACCGCCGGGGATTCATCGCATCGAACTGCCTTTACCGTTCGAGCTTGAATCAGTGAACGTTTTCCTGGTTCGTCTAGCAGATGGATATCTGCTAATCGATTGCGGCCTGGACACCCGGCAATCGTTTGAAGCACTTGAGCGGGGCATGCAGGCCCTGTCGCTGCAATGGACGGATATCCGGCAGATCGTGCTGACGCACATGCATCCGGATCACATGGGTCTCTCCCGGAAGCTTTTAGATCTCACGGGCGCCAAGTTGATGATGCACGAGACCGAGGCGCGGCACCTGGAGTTGGTGAACAGCTCCGAGCGGCGGCTGCCGTGGTTGCGCGAAACATTCACGCAAGCTGGCATGCCTGACGATATACAAGCCCGGATCGATCGGCATTTTGGCGAGATCCGCAAGAACTTCCATAAACTATTCCCCGACCAGTTGCTGGCCGGCGGTGAACGGATCCCTACGGCGATCGGCAGCCTGGAGGTGCTCTGGACGCCGGGTCATTCGCCGGGTCACATCTGCCTATATTGCCCGGAGCAAAAAGTATTGTTCTCCGGCGATCTCATCCTTCAAAAGATCACGCCAAACATCGCCTGGTATCCGGAACGCGATACGTTAGCCGAATTTCTCGCGTCGCTGCATGGCTTAATGAAAGTTGAAATCGATCTGATCTTACCGTCGCACGGCGAGCCTTTCCAGGGCCACCGCGAATGGATCGCCCAAACCAAGGATCACCACCACGAGCGCTGCGAAGAAATCCACGGTCTGCTAACGGTAACTCCGGACACGGCCTACGCGCTAGTTGCAAAACTTTGGAGCAGAAAGCTTTCTCCGATCAACCAACACTTCGCCGTCTTGGAAGTGATGGCTCACCTGGAACACATGCAGCGACAGGGCCGCCTGCAATCTCTTGAGCAGGACGGCTCCGTCACTTGGAACGTTTGAACGCCGGCTCGGCTAAGCCTGTTTTTGGGCTAGCGGTCCGATGATGGGCATCATAAACCGCTCGCGCTGATACGCCTTCACCACCATAAAGATCCATCCGACAAAAAGCGCCAATTGAACGAGGCTCGAGAGCAGGCGCAAAATCGTCCAGACGCCGTAGGGTAGAACCGCGAACATGACCGCGAACAGAATGCTTAGGCAGATGCCGACAATGATCCAGGCGACGCAATAGAAAATCGACTGGAACGCGTGGAAGCGTATGGTCTTATTCTTGTTGTACGGTTCGATCAGGAGAAAGATCAGCCCGACGATCGGGATGTAGCACAATGCGCTGGCGAGATTCTCCTCCATCCCTAGGCCGGCGGCGGGAGGTGCGTAGCCGGAGGGTCCCGGCTGATATCCGGACGGTGCTCCTGGAGGCGGGCCGGGAGGCACGTATCCAGTTTCACCAACGGGGGGAGGGGCGCCAGCACTTCCGGAGGCAGCCGCTCCGCATTTGGGACAAAAACGGCCCTCAACGGGCGAACCACAATTTGAACAATAGGTCATTAAACCGTTCTCCTTCGCATCTGTTTACTTTGGCTGGCCTGGCTCACAGTACACCATGACCCAAAGCCAACCGGATCATTCCAAAGAGGCTCGCAAGAACGCATAAAGCCAGTCCGGCAACCCCTGCTTTGGAAGCGCCATTCTTCGATGAGACAACCGCAATTATACCCACGACTGCGCCGACGAACGCGAACGGAATGTTGATCCAGTTCAGGCTTCCGAGGCAGGGGATGAATCCGATAAACATGCCAAACGCAGCCAGCAGACCCCAAACCAGCGTAATCACGTTGAGCATATTTTTTCTAATCGTTCCTTGAACCGCGCGAGTTGGCGAGGTCGACAGCGACTTTGCCCACCAATGCCAGACCGTTGCAAAAGAATCCGGCGTACAGCGGGACGGACGCGCGGTTGGAGTGCACGGCCGCTGAAAACCGGCCCTGTGCAATGTGGATGAAAGCGGTGGTCATTCCGCAGCAGAAGCATTTTTTACCAAACTTCGTTTTGCGCTCACAGTGCGGCGTGAGGCTGGCGATCCGATCGGCACTCAAGAGAGACGGTGCCACCAGCATCGCAATCGAGACGATGCTGATAACAATCCAGACAATCTTGAAGGCCAATTTGAATTCAGACATGGCGGCCCCGCCTCAAACCCACTGGTAACAACGCAATCGCGGCAAGTAGTGGAACTGTGAACAGAACTCCTCGATTGTAAGTGAGTGCCGTGCCAAAGTTCCCATGCAGGAAGGCTGAAACGGCTCGCGTCATCCCACAGCCATAGCAGTCCATCCCGAAACTCTTCTTGAAGGGGCAGACGGTGGGAATTCGAGTGATCGCATCCATGGGGACGACGGCCAAAGCAATTAGCACAAACACACTAGTCGCAGCCAAGCCCCAAATTACGTGCGGATTAATCGCGAAGCGGTTTGCCCTGAGCATCGGTGTTGATTGATCCAGTGAGGATCATGATGCCGTCCACCAGTCCCCATAGATGCGCGGCCATGATGAATATCAGACTGATGCCACAGGTGAACGGTAGCAGCACCCAACCGATGATGTCCGTCGCAAGCTGTGCTATTCCGATGTTTGTATAGCCGAGGTAGAAGCGGTGAATCCCGAGGCCCCCGAGCAGAATCCCCAGAAGGCCCGCGACCAGCTTGGATTTTGCGGTGGGATCCTGATAGGCCGCGGCGGGTGGTCCATAGGCGGCCGCCGGTGGCACGTATCCTGGCACGTCACTTGGCACGTAACCTGGCACGTTACCTGGAGCGTAACCTGGCACGTTACCGGGCCCGTTACCGGGCCCATAGCCTGGCCCGTAACCTGGAGCGGGGTTATAGCCTGGTCCAGCCGAGCCGGCGTCAGGCGCTGCAATGGGGATTTCAGGAGACCCGGAATGGAGGGGTGGAACGGTCTCCGCGGGTGCTGTCGATGGATCTGCTAGGCGCGCCCCACACTTCGTACAGAAGGCCGTGCCTGGTTCGTTCTGGCCACCACAATTCGTGCAAAACATAATCGCCTGGAATCCTCCGAGTTGGACTTCCTCACTTTATCAGAACCCCACTTTCGTCGGCGCGAACACGGTGTGCAGGAACGGCACGTCCACGAACAATAAGACGGCCATCATCAATGCGCACAGTCCGACAGGTCCCATGATTAACGGTTCCCGAGAAAGACCCTCTTCCAGCGGCCATCAGCACCACCCACTCTACATAGGCCCAGGAACACTAACCCGTCCAGAGGGAACCGCCGGGAAGCTTTAATCGGGTGAAAGCGGTCGGAAGGAGCATCCAGAATTTCGTTGAGAACGTAGTTGCTGGAAGTGATCAGGCAAACGGCAAGGAGTCCCAGGAAGACGTTAAGCGCGTCGAGACGCCGGAATAGTCCGGGATCAATCGAAAGCGCAACCAAACAACCCGGCAAGACAAAGACGTTCTTGGCCCAACGTCAATCCGGGCAATCTGGAAGTAGCCCTCTACCGGGTTTCTATTCCAGGTTGGGGGTTTGTTTTCTGTGGCTGGCATGCGGTCAAGCTTCCCCATGGTATCAGCATGACGTCAAGGGCGGGTTGTATCAGTCGAAATGCGTGTAACCGAAGTTGTCCCGGTTGGTCTAACCTTTGGTCAGAGAGGATCTGAACGAGGAGCAGCATGTACCAAAAATCGATAAAAGTCGGAATAGCAATGTTGGGAACGGTATTGTTAGGAGCATCGCTTAGTTGGGCGGTTCCGCAGGAACCTGCCAAGGCGCCGGACAACACCAGGGTAAACAAGAGGGACCGTAAGGCAGGCGAACCCACCGCCGATCAGCAGAAAGAAAACAAGTCGGACCGGGAGATTGCAAGAAAGATCCGACGCGCAATCGTCGCAGACAAGTCCCTGTCGATGTACGCGCACAATGTGAAGGTTATTGTGCAGGGTGGAGCTGTGACTCTGAAAGGACCTGTTCATTCGGAAGACGAAAAGAAGGCGGTGGAGGCCAAGGCTACCGAAGTCGCAGGCGGTGCCAAGGTCACCAACGAGCTTTCAGTGAAGGGCGGTAGTCCACACGCCAGGAAGACCAAAACTACGTAAGCAGTTAAGACTAGGCTAAAAGGACAAACAAAATGGCTGGAAAAAACACAGCAGCTTTTGGGATTTACAAAAGCCGCGCTCAGGCTGAGCAGGCAGTTGACACCCTGACACAGGCAGGGTTTTCAAACTCCGACATCTCTGTTTTGCTGCCGGACGAGCAAAGCTCGAAAGAGTTTGCACATGAGAAGAACACCAAGGCTCCGGAAGGCGCCACCACTGGCGCGGCCTCAGGCGGCGCTTTGGGTGGAACACTCGGATTGCTGGCCGGTATTGGCGCACTTGCCATTCCTGGTGTCGGTCCACTCATCGCCGCGGGTCCTATAGTAGGAGCCTTAGCGGGGATGGGCGTCGGTGGAGCCGTAGGCGGTTTGGTGGGAGCTTTGATCGGAATGGGAATTCCGGAATATGAAGCCAAACGCTACGAAGGGCACGTCAAAGGTGGCGGCATCCTGCTTTCTGTGCATTGCGACTCTTCTCAGGAAGTGGGCAGAGCAAAGGATATTCGGAAACAGAGCGGCGCTATGGATGTCTCCTCAGCGGGCGAGAAGGCTGTTAGCACCCACGGCGTTACCACCGAAGGCACTCACGATACCCGGTCAGGATACTCATCCGCCACGGGAACCACTCTGGACGACGACACCGTCGGTGGCGTAGGTGGCACCACCCGAACAACGAAGTACTAATTTCGTTTGGCAAAAGGAGAACTCGTGGACAGAGATGACGTAAAGAACAACATCGAAAAAGGCGCAGACAAGGCCAAAGACGCCACCGACAAAGTGGCGGACAAAGCCAAAGATGCTGCCCGCAAGACCGGCAACGAACTCAAAGACACCGGCGATAAGATCAAGCATTCCACCGACTGAACTCTGTTTGGGCTGCTCTCTTGATTAAGAGCAGCCCATCCCTACCCCATGCAAACACAGGAAAGTAGAAATCCTGAAGCGGGTGGATGCATCGGGTGCGTCCTGCCTTGCGGAGCTCTCGTGTTGCTTGGACTGCTTGGGCTTACCGGGGCCGTGTCCCTGCTGATTGCTCACCTGCTCTGGTGACCCAGTTTTGACTACTTAGACACCAACCATAAGCTTGCCCGCAGCCGACATCGTCCGAATGTTTGGGCGGTGTCCCCCTGGATTCGCCCCTACCGTCTTTTAGAACCCGGACCGCACATCGCGCCCTTTCGCAACGACCCCATCGCGTCCTAGGGCACGTGGATGCGTTACGGTATGAGGAGAGGCTGATCTAATTTAATGGACTTGGTTCCGGTGCGGAACCCCGACCCCGCTACGCACGATTCCCGAGACGAGATACTGAGCAGGCTGCGCGAAAGGATCGTCGGTTTCGCGGCATCCAGATTACAGAGGGATGTGGCCGAGGATCTGGCGCAGGAAACTCTGAGCTTGCTGCATGAAAAGTATGCCCACGTGGATCGTCTCGAAGAGCTGCTTCCACTCGCGTTGCAGATCGTCCGGTTTAAAATGCTGGCCCTCCGTCGCAAATCCTTGCGTCGAGGCGAGTACTCGCAGGTGTCCGTGGATGAAATCCAAGTAGAGGATGGCGCGGCGGATCCAGCGGCGGCCGCGGAACGCGCCCAGACGCGCGACCGTTTGATCCAGGCCATCTCACAATTGG
>JBBSHP010000240.1:0-6915 GCA_038232555.1 Bryobacterales bacterium | reverse complement strand
TCTGGACACCCCGCAGGTCGAAGTTGTGGAACCACGGGCCAAGGCTGTCGACGCGTTCCCGGATTTGAGCGGTGGTCATGCTGCTGGGCATGGGGTTGGTTGGCATTCGGCTAACGCTGCCTCCTGTTTCAGGCCAAACATTTTGCGATAGCCGGAGCGGAAGGCTCGGTAAGCTACGGCGTAAAACGGTAGCCGCTGAGTGATGCCCCAATCGCCGGAAAGGCGGGCGTAATCGTCGACAACATCCATGCCCAGCTCAGCCTTCACCGCTGCGATGTCCCAGGCTATGTCCGTGGGACCGGGAAAGAAATGGTTGTCCCCATGATCGAGTGCATCCGTTTTGAAGTGCCCCACCCATTCGTGGGGGAGCAGCCGTCCGTCGGTGATGACTGCCGGAGCGGCTTCGGGCATTTTCAGCCACGTTACGCCGGTGTTTACTTCTATCATTTCGAGCAACTCTTCGGGCCGGGTGGGATCGCCGGTAGCGAAGTGTTTGCACCGGAATGCCAGGTATTCGGCTAAGCGGGATGGCGGGGGGACTTCCCCGGGCAACCCGGCCACCAATGCGGTCTCGAGAAACCCGCCCTTTAAACCAAAGACGGCCGGGGAAAAGCCAGCATCGGCCAGCAGTCCTGCGCGCTGTAGCTTGGCTTCCCCATACCTTCCTAATCCCGAGAACTTGCGCACACTTTGGCCCTCCAGGTATTTGCGAGCTTCATGTTGCGGGATGATTTCGGGATAATCGGATTCGTCTTTATAAAACAGCGCCCGCCACTGCCCGGCGGACAGATCGACCAGCCCGGGGTCCGCCTGGTAGTCAGTCCAGAACACTTTGTGCCGGCCCCAGCGCCGCTGAGCATCTTCCGACTCGAACGCCTCCGGATCGCCTTCCCAGCTCGAAAAGAACACGATGCGTTCGTCCGGAATTCCCAACTCAGAAAGTTTTTTCGCAGCGCCACAAAATGAAGATCCGCTCAAGCCTGGTCCTTCATCCACAACGATGAAATGGGCATGTCCCAGCCTCCGCCAGTGATCGGCAAGTTCCCCCGTGATTCGCAGCTCACGATGGAACGGATGACCGCGCGGACGAACCGTAAACGATTGCACGCCCACGCCGAATTGTTTCAGCGTTGTTTCCACTACCGTGCTGAGACTGGTCCCGATACCGCGCAACCCGATCACGACCACCTCAACCGGCCGCACCTGATTCCAGAACCGCCGAGCCGACTCGGCATACATTTCCGGAAACAGACCGTAGTAAGCGTAGCCTTCTGCAACGGGCACTGTGATTTGCTGATCCGGAATGTCCTCAAGTCTCAACCTTGGAGCGAATCCATCCCGCTCGGGAAACCGCGCATCCATCAGCGCCGCTTCCACTTCGCCGAGTTCCACCAGCAGCGCCGTAGCGTCGGTGATCTGCCCCAGCTTCCCGGCATCCACTACCCGGGTTGGCGACCGGTAGACCATCATGCCGGCTTCTCCCAAAATGGCCGAAAGTTAACGATTTGCTCAAAAGATTCGTCGAAGTTTCCCCGAAAGCATACCGCCCGATCATCTAGATACACCTGTGCCGGCGTCTTTTTGTCAGTGACGGAGTCGACGTAAGCAGCCAGATCGTTTTCCGCGAGCCAGCGCTCTACCCATTCATACCAGCGGACGGTGAAGATGCGGACCCGGAAGCCGGCTTGGTTCAATTTGATCAGGAATTCCCGGGCGCCGGGGCGCGGTGGATGGAAATACTCGGGCGCGCGCCAGGTATCGAACAGGTTCAGGACGCCGTCAAGATCCACGCAGACCACCGGGCGCGAGTCCGATTCCGGCTTGCTCACCAGCGCCTCCCTACCAGCGCCGCCAGTTTGTCTTTCGAGGAAAGCAACTCGATCGCCTCCCGGTATCCATGCAGCGTGCCGACGTCTACATAAGCCGTTCCGGCGCGAACGCCGCGGGCCTCGCCGCCTTGCGCAATCCAGGCGTTTACCAGAGTGCCGATGTACTCATCCCGGCCATCGCGAGCGCGCCAGAGAGCGTACAATTCATGAAATACGGATGCGGGCATTTTGAACGCGCCCCAGATCCAGTACGAGTTGGCGTGCTCGTTCTTGACCTGGATTTCGAGCACCCAGTCGTCATCATCCGTCACCACTGCGTCAAACCGCTCGGGGTGCTCCACCGGAAACAGCAGGAAGGAGAGCACGTCGTCTGGTAGCGAGCAAAGCGCGTCCTCCGGGAACCAAACTGTATCGGGCAGTCCCACGCAGACGCTTTGATCGGGATGCACCATGGGAAGAGCCCGGAAAATCGCGTCGCATAGGCCCGCAGCGTGGGGCTGCACGGCATAACACACATCGGCTGAGTAGACGCGGGCTCCGTAATATTCCAGGATGTCCGACTTGCCTGGCGAGATCACAAAGCAGATACGATCCGCGCCGCCGCGAATCATGCGTTCCACCAGGTACTCGCTCACCGCCCGAGGCCGCTCTACGCCCTCCGCTTCACTACTGCCCACCGGTAAAAGTTCTTTCGAGAACGCGAGGGGTTGAATGCGACTGCCTACGCCCGCAGCAGGGATGATGCCCCACATGCTCAGGCGTCCACCGTGGCGTAGCTGGCGGTTTCCGTATGGCTGGCCGTCAGCAGATTTTCCAGTTCTAGCGCTCGCAGATCCGCCGTGTGGCAATCCAGAGTCCGCTCCCGCGCGCGCAGGGCCAGACGCCGCAGTTCCAGATCGGGCAAGCCGATCGCGTCGATGACGTCCTGAGTGGTTCGGGCCACCAGGATCTCAGCACCAGGCGCGAAGAACTGGTCCAGCCCCTCCCAGGCGTCGCTCAGAATCGGTACCCCGCAGGCTGCCGCCTCAAACAAGCGACCGGACGGACAATAGCCCATGTCAGCCATGGCGCGCCGCGTCACATTCAACGTCATCCGCCCCGAACTGTAAAACGCGGGATGTTCGTCAGGGGGAAGGTGCCGCACGAAGTAGATATTGCTGGTCCACGGAAAGGTGGGTGGATACATGGCACCGGCAATCATAAATCGGCACTCCGGCAAAGCCCGGGCAGGGTCAATGAACAGCCGTTCGAGCACCGCTTGCCGGTCTTCCGCATACGTGCCCAGATAAGAGACCTCGGCGAGGAAGCGTTCCAGGGGAGGAACCGGGTAGTGATGCTCCGGATCGACACTTCCGTAAAGCGGAGCAACGCGCTTTGCTCCTAAGCGGGTTTGAAGCTGCGTAAGGGCCTTGCCACCCGTATAACTGAGCACCAGATCGAAATCACTCAGCCCACGCGGGCCCAGGTAAGGGACGGCTTGCCCGGAGTCGAGATTATCCAGGGTTACTGGGGTGTCCAAGTCATAAAAACAACGCAGCCGGACTCTTGAATCGAGAACCACCTCCGTCGCCACAATGCCGTCGGGACAATACGATGTTACAATCGCGGCGTCAGCATCGGCGAGGTGTCTCCGGGCCACCTCAGCTACATCGTCCCAATCGGAATAGAGATGGAGATAACCACCCGGGATGCTGGTAAGGTCCCGGTTATTGGCGTAATAGGAAGTATCGCGCTCGAAGAAGTGAACCTGGTGTCCTCTCCGCGCTAAAGCTCGGCACAAACCACGCCAGAGCGTCGCATGCCCATTGCCCCACGAAGAACTAATTGAAAGACCGAAAATAACCAGCTTCATAGAGCCAAGGTACGCGGCCGTTAGCGGAGGTACTTACGCCAAATCTTAGGACGCTGACGTTAGTTCGGTGTTTCATTGTTTTTGCCTGAAGTCTGGACCTTACAATGAGCGGAGTGATCACATTCCTCCTCATCCGCCATGGCGCGACCAATGCTGTGGGACATACCATCACGGGCCGGTTGCCCGGTGTCCATCTGAATGATTTAGGCCGGCAACAGGCTGTGGCGTTACCGGACCGGCTGAAGAGATTCGACATTGCAGCCATTTACAGCAGTCCGATGGAGCGGGCGCTGGAATCCGCTGAACCGCTCGCACACGCGCTTGGGCTGCCAGTTGAATCCTCCCAAGCGCTGCTGGAAGTAGATTTTGGGGCCTGGTCCGGTCTAACGCTAGAGGAGTTACAAAAGAGTGACGAGTGGAAGATGTTTAACTTATTCCGCAGCAGCTCCCGGCCGCCCGAGGGCGAGCTGATTGGAGAAGTTCAGACCCGGATGGTGAGCGAGATGAATCGGCTCCGAGTTCGGTATCAGGGCAAAACGGTGGCGCTTTTCACTCACGCGGATCCGATCAAGGCCGCACTGATGCACTACTTAGGAATGAGTAGCGATAACTTACAGCGCTTGGAAGTTAGCCCGGCATCTATCAGCGAGGTGCGGCTGGATGTCTGGGGTGTGCAGGTTTGGGGGATCAACCTCTAAGTGAAGTTACCCGACACAACGGCCCCGGCATTCACCGAAGCCGATCGAAGTAACTCCTGCGCGCTCGCAGCATCCGCGTAAAATTACCTCGTCCCCATCCTCCAGGAAACGTCGTGTCTCGCCGCCCGGAAGTTGGATCGGCTCCGCCCCGCCGCGCGTGAGTTCCAAGAGGCAGCCACGCGCTTCGTCGCTTGCTCCCGAAACGGTCCCGCTCGCCAGTAAGTCGCCGCTGCGCAGGTTGCAGCCGTTACTGGTGTGATGAGTGATCATTTGCGCGACACTCCAATACATGTCGCGGAAATTGCCCCGGCTCAGTCGCACAGGTGCGTGTCCTGCATTCCGCATCTGCTCGGACTGCAGGTACACCTCGAGCATGACATCGAATCCTTCAGGCTTGCCTCCGGTGGTTCGCAAATACTGCAGGGGCTCAGGATCTCCCGCCGCGCGAGCGGGCAGAGGTGTGCGGAAAGGCGCGAGTGCTTCAGTAGTGATAACCCAGGGCGAAATCGTGGTCGCAAAACTCTTGGCGAGAAAGGGTCCGAGCGGTTGGTACTCCCAGGCCTGGATGTCGCGTGCCGACCAGTCGTTCACCAGGCAAAGCCCGAACAGGTGATCTTCAGCGTTACCGATTGGGATGGGCGTGCCGAGAAGGTTCGGTTGACCAATGAAAAATCCGACTTCCAATTCATAATCCAACCGACTGCTCGGGCCGAAAATTGGTGCGTCGGAGTCAGGCGGGCGGGTCTGTCCGCTGGGTCTCTTGACCTCCGTACCGCTCACCACGATGGAAGAAGCCCGTCCGTGATAGCCGATCGGGATGTATTTGTAGTTCGGCAACAACGGGCTATCGGGCCGGAACAGCCGGCCCACGTTGGTGGCGTGATCAATCGAAGCATAGAAATCAGTGTAATCTCCGATCTCCACAGGCAGCAGCAGGTCGGCGCCCTTCCTCGGGAGCAGGCACCGCGCGGCTTCGGTCTGGTCGGGCGAACCGGTCTGCAGCAGTTCTTGCAGTCGCTGCCGTAAGGCAGAGCAGTGCGCGTGCCCCAGCGCCATCAGCGCATTGAGTACCGGCGTTCGGCAAGCCTCGGCTGCTTCCGCGTCCTGAGTTTTGAACACGCCGCTTTCGAGCAGCGCCGCTACATCCACGATGCCATCGCCAAGGGCAACGCCGATGCGAGCCGTCGCGCCCTGACCAAACACCCCAAACGGCAGGTTCTCGATCGGGAAATCCGTACCAGGATCGTTAGCGGATGCAATCCAGCTTGTCACAACAAGCCTATGGCTTTCAGTTCGTCGATTGGTTCCTGCACGGAACAGGATCCAAATGAAACTGCGAACTGGTCCCGTACCGCCGCGATTTCATCCGATGCCAGAAAATGATTCCTCCATCGGACGCCGTCGTCGCTGAACTGAAATGCAGCGGGGGATTGCTCTTCGATCAACTCATGAACCAATACCGCAGGCAGGTGATTTCGAACGAACCCCGCTGCCAGGAACAGGTTGAGGAACCCGTGCATTAAAGCCGAAGGGCTCCCCTGTTCATGGGTCAATTCATACCAACCACGCAGCGGGTGATGCAGCCCGGCCGTGGCCTTGAAGGCACCGCCGGCGATGGCGCAAAGATGCAGGAAGCGCACCACCTCCTCTGAAGATGGGAAGGCCTCGGGAGTAATTCCACCAGTTCGAATTTTCGCGCAATTCCCGTCTTCGGCCAGGGCCACCATCAGCTCCGTCGAGCCGGCTCCATGCGGGATTTCAAAAAACGTAGGCAGATCGGTCGGAATCTTCGCCGACATCTCCCGGATCGCTCCCACTGAATCGGCCTTCAGTTCAATGGACTCGATCAGGCCGGGCTGCTGCCCCTGGAATTCGCGGATTCGCCTCAGGTCTTCATCAATATTCTTTCCGGCCAGCACGCTGACCGGCACCGCTGAGCCTTTCAATTCGCTGAGACGGGCCGCCGGGACGATGAACCTCCCCAGCATCCACCCGAATTCGCTTTCACGATAGCGCTCGAAATTACACAGAGCCGTTCCAAAATCCAGACTCGCCGGTGGAAACAGTCCGGCATAGTCGATCAGCTCGGTCAATAAACTTCGGACAGAACGATACATGCGGGTAACATTCCTGAGTATATTTGATTGCATGAGAAAGCTCTCTTCTACCTGCTGTACCCCGGTGTCCACAGCGCTTGGCGGCTTCCAACCAGCCGGCCCCCTTTGAGCCCGAGATCCTGTTCGACGACAAATTATCAGTTTGTTCTCGGTGGCGTTCGCTTCGAGATCTATCACACCCCCGGAGAAACGCCCGATCACCTGACCGTCTGGATACCGCAATACAACGCCCCTTCACCGGGGACAATTACTATGAGTCGTTTCCGAACCTCTACACTTTGCGGGGAACCCAACCGCGCTGGCCATCTGAACGTGGGCGAAAGCTACGGCAAGCTAACTTGGTCCGGGCGAGGCATCTATGGCTATGCCGGATGGTTCGACATGAATCCGGCGACGATGTACGAAGTTCCAGCCTCGGT
>JBBSHP010000239.1:0-6915 GCA_038232555.1 Bryobacterales bacterium | reverse complement strand
TAAGCCCGAGGGACGGACCTTGGATGCGAAAGTCATCGGCATGGATAGCGAGTCCGATCTTGCTTTGCTGAAAGTGGATGCCAGCAGCCTGCCGCATCTGTCGCTGGGAAACTCAGACACGCTCCGGCAGGGTCAGTTGGTGTTAGCGTTCGGGAATCCGCTGGGACTGGAAGGTTCGGTCAGCATGGGCATTGTCAGTTCCACTTCCCGGCAAGTCAAGCCGGATGACGCGATGATTTATATTCAGACCGATGCTCCGATCAACCCCGGAAACAGCGGCGGTCCTCTGATCGATTCGGAGGGCCGGGTGGTCGGGATCAATACGTTCATCCTTTCGCAATCCGGGGGGAGCGAAGGCATCGGGTTTGCGATTCCAAGCAACATCGTCAGTGGGATTGTCAGGCAGTTCCGCAAGGACGGGCACGTGCATCGCGGCCAGATCGGGCTGTACGGTCAGACGCTCACTCCCGCCATGGTGAAGGGACTTAGCTTGCCGCAAGAATGGGGTGTGCTGGTGGGGGATGTTGCGCCGGGTGGTCCGGCGGACAAGGCTGGAGTGAAAGTGGGGGACATTATTGTCGGCTTGAATGGGAAGGCGATGGAGAACGCGCGCCAATTGGAAGTGAACGTATACCGGTATAGCGAAGACGAAAAGGTCTCGTTGGAAGTACTGCGCGGCGCGGACAAACTCCAGATCGATGTGCCGGTGGTGAGCAAACGCGACGATCCGGACCGCTTTGCCGATATGGTGACGCCCGAAGAGAACATGGTGCTCCGGCTGGGACTGCTGTGCATTCAGATCGACAAGAAGCTGGCGAGCATGCTGCCCGAGCTGCGCAACGCTTACGGGATCGTAGTGGCTGCGGGGTCCACGCGGGATCTAACCAGCGGAACCGGATTACAGCCGGGAGACGTCATCTATTCTGTGGACGGAGCGCCCGTTTCAACCATCCCCGCACTTCGCAAGAAGCTTGACGAGTACAAGCCCGGCGATGCTCCTGTATTTCAGATCGAGCGTTCCAACCGCCTGATGTTCGTTCCTGTTGAATTGGAGTAAGCTCTTGCGTTGGCTCTGCACCGCTCTGCTGGTTCTGTCGATTGCCGCCCCGGCGCAAACCCGCCGCAAGCCAAAAATCACCGGAGCGCCCGCCGCGTCGACACCGGCGTCCTGGCCGATCGAGAGCGTGACCGTGCACGGCAACCATCTCTATTCACAGCAGCAGGTATTAGCGATTGCAGGTATTCGGGCAAACCAAATCGCAAGTAAGCCGGAGTTTGACGCCGCCCATGCGCGCTTGATGGCAACCGGAGCCTTTGAAACAGTGGCGTATGGATATGCGCCGGCTTCCAGCGGAAAAGGGTATGCGGCCAAATTCGACGTGGTGGAGATCACCCAGGTTTTTCCGACCACCTTCGAAGATTTGCCTCTGAAGGATGCCGAGGTACGAGCCTGGCTGAAACAGAAAGATGCGCTGTTCGGGCCGAAGATTCCGGCCACCGAGCCTGCCCTCAATCGCTATAAGCAACTGGTGACCGAGTACCTGGCAGCGCGCGGGTATCATGAGCCGATCAGCGTGCAGCTCGCGTTGGAGAATCCCCCCGAGCTTTCGGTCCTGTTTCGCCCTGCGGGCACGAAGCCCTCTGTTGCGCAAGTTCGCTTTGGCGATACGGGCGAGATCAAAACCGAAGATCTTGTTCTCGCGATGAACCCCGTAGCGATTGGCGCCGTTTTCACGGAGCCAAGATTCCGGCAATTGTTAGAGACCAGCATCCGCCCTCTCTATGAAGCGCGCGGCCATTTGACCGTGACGTTTCCGAAGGTGGAGACGGAGCCGGCCAAAGACGTGAAAGGCCTGGTGGTCACCACCCAGGTGGAGCAAGGTCCGGTGTACAAGCTGGGCCGGGTGACCTTCACCGGATCCAACGACTCAGCCGACGACCTGAAAGATCTGGCCAAGCTGAAGTCCGGTGAATTGGCAAAATTCGACGAGGTAAAAATCGCGCAGGCGCGCATCGAGGATAGTTTCCGGCACCGAGGGTACTTGAAGATCACTTCTAAGATCGTGCGTACCCTTCACGACGCGGAGAAAAGGGCGGACGTGGTTTTTCAAATTGAGCCCGGGCCACAGTTCAGCTTCGGCAAACTGGAAATCGTTGGGCTGGACATCACGACTGAGCCAGAGCTCCGGAAAATGTGGGGCTTGAAGGCCGGCAAGCCGTTCAATCCGTCCTATCCGACTCACTTCCTGGAGGTAGTGCGCGAGCAAGGCTTGTTCGATAACCTGGGCGCGACTTCTGCCGAGACGAAGATGAATCCAGGCCCGCAGACGGTCGACGTGACGCTGTACTTCAAGGGGTCAGGGGCTAGCGAGCGGAAGAAGGATTGGGAGCGTGGTCCCCGAATTCCCTAACGACCCCGATGACACGCCTCCGATCGTAATCGTCACTGGAACGTCGCCGGCCGGCACTCCCGCGGGGACTCGAAGATTGATCTGGTACAGCCCGCTGATGGAACCTGGAGACAGGCCCGCGTACAACACGTCTGCGGGCGAGAGCGTGATTCCACCGATCGCAACCGTTACCGGATTGGTGGTCCGCGCAATGTCGGTCGCCTGCGCGCCGGGGCCGAGCGATGGATTGGTGAGTCCCAGGCCGGTCGCATAGAGCGTAAGAATGTCACCGGGCTTGGCTGCCTTGCCTCCTGCCACGACGTTTGGGTTTGCAACTACATTGGCAGTACCCGCAAACTGGGCCGCAATGCTGGTGCTCCCACTGAAGGTAAAGAAAGCCGGCGCGAAGGTCTGCACTGAGATCATGCCGAGGTCACTGCGAAGCTCGTTCTGACGATCCGGATTCAGTATTACGATGACGGGCACCGACCCGGAGGCGGGTAGCGCGGGGGCTTGCACATTGATCTGATCCTGCTGCACGTAGGCGATGGGCACGCGCTGCCCGGCAATCTCCACCGCGACGCACGCCAGCTCTTTGGGGAAGGCGTTGGCAACAAAATCGCCCAGCCCCACCGTACGCGTGCGACCGGGCACCTGGAAATTCAGCCCGAAGATGGTCAGCATGGCGTTGGAAGAGATGGGCGCCAGAAACGACGCGCCGTTCACGACTTTTTGCAAGGTGGGCCGTTTGGTAGCATTGCATGCTCCAGTGGCGGAGACGACTTTCACAGTCGTGTAGGTGCGATCGCCGGCAGCGGTGTTGTCCCCGTCGGCCGCAATCGCCGAGGCATAAAAGCGAATATCGCCAGCTTCGTTGTTGGGTGGCGTCCACTGCACATCGAAAGTAAACCCGGCACCCATTGCAGTTCTGGGCGCCATGACATGTTCCGCAAACTCGCGCAAGCCGTTGCAGGGCGGCGCACTTCCGAAGCGAGTGCCGTCGTCGCAGCGCACCTGCACGGTTTCGCTCGAGGTGAACGTGCCGGCTGGCATGGTTTCATCTGAGACCAGGCGACTGGTGAGTTGAAATCCCCAGCGCGCGCCGGCAGGGTCAGCCACTCTGACATGGATGGTTTGCGGGACGTTGGCCGTGTATACGGAGGGATCGATGGTGAGCGATCCGGTATTCGCTCCAGCCCGGGGAGAGTGACACGAAGCGCAGGTCTGCCCTCCATCAATGGGAGCGCCGGTAGTGCGGATGGTGGCAGGTCCGCTTTCAGCCAGAAGAGCAACTGGCCCGGCGCTGAGGAGAAGTACGAACAGCTTACGACGCATGCTGTCCTCACCCTAGCACTTCTTGCGACTCGGTCATGTTCGGCGTGCTCAGGTCCGCTCCCTTGCGGTTGCGGCTCAGCAGGATTCCGTGCTCGCTCCACTTTTATGTCGCAGACCCTGCTCAGGTTGCGAAGGGACTTTCGAGCGATTTACTTTGCGGCGTGAATAGCTCGGCGCCGCTTTCCGTGATGTGCATATCATCCTCCAACCTGATGCCGAACTCGCCGGGGATGTAGACGCCAGGCTCATCGCTAAAGACCATACCGGGCGCCAGCGTGATAGCCTTCCCATTCACCTGCAGTGTGTTGGTCCGCGTGAGGTAAGGCCATTCGTGGCCGTCCATCCCGATGCCATGGCCCAGACGATGAGTGAAATACTTAAAGCCCGGCCCATAGCCCGCGTCAACAATGACCTGGCGGGCAGCGGCATCCACCGAGTCGCCTGGCACGCCGGGCCGCGCTGCGGCCAACGCTGCACTTTGCGCGCGATGCACAATGTCAAAGACTTGCTTCATCTTGCCGGACGGCTGGCCCAGCACAAAGGTCCGGCTGATATCCGACTGATAGCCTTCCACGGAACAACCGCCATCAATGAGTAGAATGGTGCCTTCCCGAATCACTTGCGGCTGGGTGGATCCGTGCGGCAGAGCCGAGTGCTCACCGGTCTGCACTCCGGCCCCTCCGCGGAAACCGAGTTTCTCATGTGCGCTCACCACCAGCGCCGCGAATTCGTTCTGCGTCATTCCAGAACGCAGGGAGCGCCAGGCCGCCTCATAAGCCTGGAGCGTGACGCTGGATGCGAGCCGCATCAGGTCCAATTCCTGAGCGCTCTTGATCATCCGGCAACCCGCCGTCACGGCAGTAGCGCTGGTGACCGTGGCCGCCGGTAACGCCTTACCAATGCCTTCGACGAAGACGAATGGCACGCGCTCTTCAATGCCGATGCGGCCCGTTGCAACTCCACGCTCCTTCATCTGCGACGCGAGCACGTCATACGGGCTCTGGTCTTCCTCCCAGGTGAACAAGTGCGGGTATTGGGCGGCGGGGCCCTTGCGGATCTGCTCCAGCGCGCGGTCTTTTTCAAATGCCGGAGCAATAAAGAACGCCTCGCCGCGCGCAGGCAGCACCATGACAAACAAGCGCTCACTGTTGCCCCAACGGACGTTGCTGAAGTACTCCAGCGAGGACCCTCCGGCCAGTGCGATCGAATGAATCTTGTTGTCGCGCATAAGCCGCTGGGCTTTGTCGATGCGCGCCTGCCGCTCGTGGTTGGTGATCGGGACTGCCTCTGAGCGCCGGCTCTTCAACTTGCCGATGGGAGAATCCTGCGCGCTAGCCAGGGGAGCTGTCAGCAGTCCAGCCCCCGCCCCGAGAAATGATCTTCGAGTGGGCACGATTCTGTATGGTCGCATAGGTACTCACTCGAGATTCTAAACTTAATTCGTAATGAAGATGCCGCGCGGGCGTCCAAAGTTCGGACTGATGTAGATAAAGGAGACATGCTGATGGTGAAATTTGGACTACTTGTGCGACTAGAAGCAAAGCCCGGAAAAGAAGAGGAGGTCGCGGCTTTCCTAAGCGGGGCGCTCCCTCTTGCCGAGAAGGAACCGGCCACGACGGCATGGTTTGCGATACGGATCGGCCCGTCGACCTTCGGTGTCTTCGATGTGTTCCCCGATGAGGCCGGGCGGCAGGCCCATCTTTCCGGCCCGATCGCGGCAGCGTTAATGGCGAAGGCTTCCGAGCTGCTGGCGCATCCACCTACGATAGAAAAAGTGGACGTCTTGGCGGCCAAACTGAAAGCCTAGATTGCCGGTCGGACTACCCACCTAGGCTGCTGCAAAAGACTCTGGAAGTCCCACTCTGTCGAAAGTCATGCCGGGGAGACCACGACTGCCGAGGGGTGGGTCTCCCGGACCACCGACTTTCATTCCCTTCGGCGGGCCGCCGCGGCCCATGGAACACTCCCTCGCGGTCGGTAAGGTTGTTTTAAAGCAAGTGCCGCCATTCCGAGCGGCGCGCGCTAGCACGGCTGAACCAGATCCGTCGCGGCACGCGGAATCAGTTGCTCCTCCTGCCTGCGGTTTGCCGATTTTCGCAAACACGAGCTGAAGCGGGTTATGCTGTGGCGTGGAGATGTTTGCGCGCTCGCCTGCCACGCCTCAGCGCTTGGGGATCTTGCCGGGCAGTTTCAATCCGCCCACGCTGGCGCATCGCGAGCTGGTGCATGCGGCCGCTTTCCACGTGGATGAAGTACTGTGTGTGCTGCCGCGCGTGTTCCCCCACAAAGGGTATTTCGGCGCGACGCTGGAGCAGCGCCTGCAGATGCTGGCGCAGACAAATTTGGTTACGCCTCACTCCATCGCAATCAGCGACCAAGGTCTATTCATCGATATCGCCCGGGAGTGCCGCGAACACTACAGCCCCTCCACCGAGCTCTATTTCCTGTGTGGAACCGATGCGGCGGAGCGCATCCTCAACTGGGATTACGGCAGCCCAGGAGTTCTAGACCAAATGCTGAATGAATTTGAATTGCTGGTGGCCGCGAGGGGCCGCGCCGTTGAAGTTCCGGACCGCTACCGGCACCGGATTCAACCGCTTCACCTGGGCGATGACCTACATCACGTCTCATCGACGGAAGTGCGCGCGCGGATCAAAGCCGGGGTGGCGTGGGAAGATCTGGTCCCCGAAGGGATTATCGATAGCGTGCGTGAAATCTATTCGTGAACGCTGGTATCGAGAAAAGTCCGCAGGCGATGGCTCCGGCTGGGGTGCCGGAGTTTCCGCAGCGCTTTCGCTTCAATCTGGCGGATCCGCTCACGAGTAACAGCAAAGTGCTGACCTACTTCTTCCAGCGTGTGCTCGCTGCCATCCTGCAAGCCGAAACGCATTTTGATGATCTTTTCTTCGCGGGGGCTGAGAGTCTTCAATACTTCAGCGGTCTGCTCCCTCAGGTTCAGATTGATCACCGCTTCCGAGGGAGACACAACGCGGCGGTCTACGATGAAATCTCCCAGGTGCGATTCTTCTTCTTCGCCCACCGGAGTCTCCAGCGAGATGGGCTCCTGGGCGATCCGCAGGACCTTGCGTATTTTGCCTACCGGCAGCTCCATCTTTACCGAGAGCTCTTCGGTGGTGGGCTCGCGGCCTAGCTGCTGCTGCAAGGCACGCTGGGTCCGGACCAGCTTATT